>NZ_SMKP01000241.1:0-13985 GCF_004349015.1 Nonomuraea diastatica | reverse complement strand
GACGCTGTCGCGCTTGTCGATCTCGAACTCCAGCCAGGCCCCCCGGGACGGGATGACCTTGCAGCCATAGAGATCCTTGTCGGACGTCTTGTCGACGTTGCGTTCGAAATAGACGCCCGGCGAACGGACCAGCTGCGAGACCACGACACGCTCGGTGCCGTTGATGATGAACGTGCCCTTCGGCGTCATGAGCGGGAAGTCGCCCATGAACACCGTCTGGCTCTTGATCTCACCGGTGGTGTTATTGATGAACTCCGCCGTCACGAACATCGGGGCGGAGAAGGTCATGTCCTTGTCTTTGCACTCGTCTACGGAGTACTTCGGCGGCTCGAACCGGTGGTCGCGGAACGACAAGGACATGGTCCCCGAGAAGTCCTCGATCGGACTGATCTCTTCGAAGATCTCTTCGAGACCCGACTGGGTCGGGACGTCCCTGCGCCCGGCCTGGCGAGCCGCCTCTACCCGGGCCTTCCACTTCTCGTTGCCGAGCAACCAATCGAACGACTCGGTCTGCAGAGCGAGAAGGTCAGGAACTTCGAGAGGCTCCTGGATGCGCGAAAATGACACGCGACGGGGACCAGCGGGTACGGCGGAGGCGTTGCGCGAGGCTGCCAACAGATGTCCTTCCGAGGGCTCGCGGCGGACTGACTACACGCACGCCAGACAACCTCGCAACGTGAGCAAGCATCGCGGGTCGTCAAAGGGCAGCGCAAAGGGGCAGTGTAGCCGAACGGCACACGCCTGTCCACTTCACTCTCGCTGCATGCTCCACGTTGGTCGCAGCATCGCCCGTTCAGGCGGATACGTCAAGCCCACAAGCGCGACTTTTAGCCGACTAGGGGCCCGGACGCTGGGTTTTCTCCCCTGTGCGACCGATCGCCTACCGCCAGGCCCAAGACGATACCCGCGAACGGGGGCGGTTAACGCTCTGTCACACCGAGGGCCGAACCCATGCCGGCAACCGGTGTAGCTGTGACTGAGGTACCCCCGGCATTGCCTGCACTAAACCTGTTTTTTGATAACAATTGAAGGAAGCGGCGCGCCGGGGGCCTCAGGCGGTCCCGAGCAGGGTCGACAGATCGGCCACCAGCCATCGGGACTCTTGCCGAACCATCACCAACCTTGCCCGGTTCTGAGTGAACCCTTGCTGGGGCTCGCCCTTGCCGGAAACCTCTTTGACCGTACCCGTGTTCACGATGAGCAGAACCTCCACGCGGTCGGGTTCTGCCCGCTCGACGCCGGCCCCCGCCACGGACACGGTCTGGATGATTTTCTGGGCCTTCGCCCTGGACGCGAGGCTCGTTGTCAGCTGCCCGTAGTGCGCGGTCAGTTCCCCGGTGGTGTGCTCCTTCGCGCGCGCCAGATCCTTCTCCACCGTCCGGTAGTCGTACGAGAGCAGATCAGGCGCCACCCTCTTGGCGGCGGACAACGCCTGCACCGCGGCCTCGTCGGCGGCGCGCAGGTCGCGCAGGTCGAACCACATCACCGGGACCAGCACCCCCGCCACGGCCACGAGGAGGCCGAGCAGCGCGAGCGTGAAGATCCTCACGTGACCTGCACCACCTTCGACACCAGCCAGGCGCCGCCGGTCCTGGTCACGTCCATCGACCACCGGTAGTAGCGCTCCTGCGGCGGGTTGTCGGAACCGTCCCAGCGGATCTCCACGTCGGCCACGACCAGCACCTTGGCGGCGGCCTCCGTCAGCGACACCAGCCCGGTCGCGCGCAGGACGCCGTGCTGGACGACCTGGTTCGCGATGGTGGTCGACCGGAGCTTGCCGGCGTCGGCCTCGTATTCGGCCCTGGCCAACCCTGTGGAGGTGTCGAGGATGCGCTTCATGTCGTCGTCGACGGTGCGGTGGTCAAGAGAGATCAGGTTGATCGCATGGGTGCTCGCCGCCTGCAGCGCGGCCTGCTTGTCGTCTGCCCTGGCCCGCTCGTCGCGCGCCTGCGCGGCGAGCCACACGCCCGTGCCCACGAGCGCCACCAGCACCCCGCTGAGTGCCGCGATGAGGATGCGAGCGGGCCGAGCCGCGAGCCCTGCCACGACGCTCACCCCCCTCCACGGCCGGTCGCCGGGATCATAACCCGGCACTGGCGCGTGGAGCCCCTCAACCAACCGAGGCGGCATTTCGCCAGCTCATAACGAATCAGCCGAAACCCGTGAATGCCCCCAGCCGGGCCTGAGAGCCCCGCTGAGGCATCGACGGCGCGCCTCACTTGCCGAGTGGCACCCCCGCCGCCTGTGCGCTATCTGGCGCCGTGGAGGTGGGAGTTGACCAGGCGCGGATATTCCTCCAGCCAGTTGCGGCCGCGCTCGTCCACGAACGAACCCTGCGGCGGGATCACGCCGTTGGCCGCCAGCCACGTGCCGGGCGGCCGCTGGCTGTGGCGGATCGAGTTGTCGCTCGGCATGAGCTGCGGCGGTATCGGCGGCAGCGCTCCGGGGTCGTGCCCCAGGTGCGCCTCGGCCTCCAGCTCCGAGACGTCCTTCTCCTCGGACATGCCGATCGGCCCGTGTTTCCTGGCGTTGAGGAACTGGCGTACCACCGGCTCGTCGCTCGACAACAACATCTCGCGCGGGCCGAACATGACCAGCTCGCGCCTGAAGAGCAGCCCGATGTTGTCGGGGACCGTGCGGGCGGTGTTGATGTCGTGGGTCACGATCAGGAACGTCGCCTCGATCTCGGCGTTGAGGTCGACGATGAGCTGGTTGAGGTACGCGGTGCGCACAGGGTCGAGGCCGGAGTCGGGCTCGTCGAACAGGATGATCTCAGGGTCCAGCACCAGCGCCCTGGCCAGCCCCGCCCGCTTGCGCATGCCGCCGGAGATCTCCCCCGGCAGCTTCGGCTCGGCGCCGAGCAGCCCGACGAGCTCCATCTTCTCCATCACGATCGCGCGGATCTGGCTCTCGGACTTCTTGGTGTGCTCGCGCAGCGGGAAGGCGATGTTGTCGTAGAGGCTGAGCGAGCCGAACAGGGCGCCGTCCTGGAACAGCACGCCGAACAGCCTGCGCAGCTCGTAGAGCCTGCCCTCGTCGCAGTGGGCCAGGTCGTAGCCGTCGATCCAGATGTGGCCGCGATCGGGCCTGAGCAGGCCGACGAGGGACTTGAGGAAGACCGACTTGCCGGTGCCCGAGGGGCCGAGCAGCACGGAAATCTCGCCGGGCGGGAGAGTGAGCGAGACGTCCTCCCAGATGACCTGCCGGCCGAACGACTTGGTCAACCCGTCGACCACGACTTCGACGCCCACTGGCCACCTCGGCATTCCGGGGGATGTGGACCCACGGTAACGGCGATCCGCCTGATGTGAACCCGATCCGGCAACTTGTTACGGGCCGGTTATGAGACGTCGGGTCCAGTAAGCGCTCGCAGGCTGGGACGGAGCAGCCGGGCGATCTCCTCCGGCGGTACCCCGCGCAGTTCGTCGAGCTCGAGCAGCTGGTTGCCCACGGTCACGCCGACCATGACCGTCATGATCAGCGCCGCGCGCAGCCGCGCGTCCTCGCCGTGGATGGACTCCGTGAGCCGGTCGATCTGCGCGCCCAGCACCTGCCGCGCCGACGCGGCGGCCTCGGGGTGCGTGAGCATCGACCGCATCATGGCCAGCGAGCCCTGCGGCATCTCGCCCAGCTTCACGCCGAGAGTGCCGAGCAACCGCTCCACCAGATCATCCTCCGCACCCCCATCCGCGCCTGTGCCCGGTTCAAGGGCCGTCACCACGCGCACCGACTGCTGGAAGAGCTCCTGCTTGCTGCCGAAGTACTGCATCACGAGGGCGGGGTCGACCTCGGCAGACCTGGCGATGGCCCTGATCGTGGCGCGCTCGTAGCCGACCTCGGCGAACAACGCCCTGGCCGCGCCGAGGATCCGTCCTTCGGTCCTGCGCCGCCTCTCGGCCCGGGGAAGCACCTTCTCGCCCATCGACCCGACTCTACATGCGTTGACTCGTCATCCTCTTTCGCTCTACGCTCGTTGAGTCAATGTTCGTTGAGCGAAAGGGTTCGATCATGTCCATCGAAGAGATCGTCACGGGCTATCACACGGCGATGTTGCACAAGTCCCCGGACGAGCTGGCCGACCTGTACGCGGAGACCGGGCTGCACGAGTTCCCGTTCGGCGGACTGCCGCCGTTCAGGGGACGCGAGGAGGTCCGTACGGGCTACCGCGGCATGTGGGGCCAGATGCCCTTCGCGGTGCGCGAGGTGCGCCGGCGCGTGTTGCGGCGTACCGACGACCCGGAGGTCGTGGTGGTGGAGCAGGACGCCGTCGTCGAGGTGGGCGAGGACCTGATCACGGTTCCCGGCCTGCTGGTTCTCCGGATCAGGGAGGGCGAGATCGTCCACACCAGGGACTACATGGACACCAGCGCCATCGCGCGGGTCCAGTCGGCGGACTCCCCTCGGTGAAGAAGCCCTCGGGAACGCGAAAAGAGGCGGACGCACCCGGCACCAGGGTGCAGCCGCCTCTTTCCGAAGAGCGAGCGTGAAGGGGGAAGTTACTTCACGGTGACGGTGGCGCCGGCACCCTCGAGGGCAGCCTTGGCCTTCTCCGCCTGCTCCTTGTTGACCTTGCCGTCGAACACGGGCTTGGGAGCGCCGTCGACCAGGTCCTTGGCCTCCTTGAGGCCCAGGGACGTGAGGGCGCGGATCTCCTTGATGACCTGGATCTTCTTGTCGCCGGCGGCCTCGAGGACGACGTCGAACTCGTCCTGCTCCTCGGCAGCGGGGGCCTCGGCACCGGCGCCACCGGCGGCGGGGGCCGCGGCGACCGCGACGGGCGCGGCGGCCTTGACGTCGAAGACCTCTTCGAACTGCTTCACGAACTCGGACAGCTCGAGGAGGGTCATCTCCTTGAACGCGTCGAGCAGCTCGTCGGTGCTGAGCTTCGCCATGATGGTTTCCTTACGTTAGGACGTGCTGAGAACTAGGAACGGGACCGCGGAGTTGCGGCAACCCCCGTGTTACTCGCCGGCCTCTTCGCGCTTCGCGCGCAGGGCGTCGGCCAGCTGGGCCATGTTGGTCGGCAGCGCGGCGAACATCGCGGCAGCAGCGCTCTGCTTCGCCTTCATGGCGCCGGCCAGCTTCGCGAGGAGGACCTCGCGGGACTCGAGGTCGGCGAGCTTGGTGATCTCGGTGGCGTCAAGCGTCTTGCCGTCGAGGACGCCGCCCTTGATCACCAGAAGGGGATTGGCCTTGGCGAAGTCACGCAGACCCTTGGCCGCCTCGACAACGTCGCCGTTGACGAAGGCGATCGCGGTCGGACCGGTGAGCAGGCTGTCGAGGCCCGCGAGACCGGCCTCGTCGGCCGCGATCTTGGTCAGGGTGTTCTTCGCCACGGCGAACTTCGCATTCTCACCGAGAGAGGTGCGCAGCTCCTTGAGCTGGGCGACGGTGAGACCGCGGTACTCGGTCAGAACGGCGGCAGCGCTGCCCTCGAACTCGTTCTTGAGCTCGGCAACCGCTGTCGCCTTATCCGCCCTCGCCATGGGCCTCCTTCCAGATGTGCCACCGGCGAAGGCCCCTCACCATGAGAACAGCCCCGGGCGCAGGGCGCACGGGGCTCACACACACGGATCACACCATGTGGGAAACTCGCATCACACCTGCGCGGGCCGTCCACATGATGTGGATCCTTCGGTCGCCAGGTTTTGAGGCACCTGACGACGACCGGCGGTCTTCGGCAACGACCAGACTACGTGCTGGCCGCCGAGTTTCCAAATCGTTCTCAGTTAGTTCTGCCCTTGGGCAGCTCTCCCACCTGGTCGGCGGGCGGCGCCTCGATGCTGACCGGCTCGTTGAACCCCTTGAAGAACAGGGTGGCGTCGAGCGTGCCGCCCTCCTTCGAGCCGTTCAGGGCCAGCTTGCGCGGCAGGCCGTCGGCGGCCACCCAGATGTCGAACTTGACGTCCTTCAGCTCCGCCAGGCCCGTCCTGGCATTCTCCTGCTTGTCGGCGGGCAGCTGCTGGACGGCGGCGTCGACCGGGAAGGTGCCGCTGTAGTGGGTGGTGTCCTCGCCGTTGACGCTCTCGTTGCCGACCGACTTCACGTCCTGCGAGGCCGTGATGAGCTTGGTCATGTTGCCCAGGTCGAACTGCTGGATCTGGGAGAGCACCTGGTTGACCTGGTTGGAGTCGGCCATCCCGCTGAGCGGGACCTTGATCCACGGCTTGGTGGCGCCCACGAGGTCGTTGAGCGCCTCGACCTTGATGTAGACGGTGTCGCCCTGGAGCACGGCGCGCGCGCCGCCCGGCAGGCTCCTGCCGCCCATGTCGGCGGTGTCCAGGGTAAGGTCGACGGCGAGCTGGGGCTTGCTCTGGTAGAGCATGCGGCCCTGCACCTTGCCGGCCCCCTCCTGGGGATGCGTCACGTTGACGACGGCGTCGACGGTGTAGCTGGTCACCTCCGCGGTCTTCTGCGCGGCCTGCGAGAGGACCTCTGATGCGGCCAGGTTGACCTGGATGGGCTGGGCGTTCGATCCACAACCGGCGACCGCTGCCACGACGAGCGCGGCGCCGGCCGCGGAGAGACTTATGCGCTTCAGCATGTTTTGACCTTACGTTTAAGTTCCGCCGCCGTGGCGCCTTCCCGGGACAAATAAGGGAAAACCCAGGGTTATCCCTCACTTCCCCCACACATCTCCTTCACAAGTGGTGCCCCGCCGCCCGGCACCCCACGCCTCGACGGCGCCGGGTGCTGCTCCTTTCCCGACGGCACGCCCCCGTGAGCCGGCACGACGCCGGCCTTGGACCGCCGGGGACGCCGGAAGGCCCCAGCGGCGGCAGAAAACGAAAGAGCCCCGCCCTGGACACGGGCGAGGCTCTTTTTTTGCGAGGGAGTGCGGAAGGTCAGGCCTCCAGCTCGGCGGTGAGGCCGCGGGTGACGTTGGGGTCGACGGGAACGCCGGGGCCCATCGTCGTGGAGAAGGTGACCTTCTTCAGGTAGCGGCCCTTGGCCGCCGACGGCTTGAGACGCAGCACCTCGTCAAGGGCGGCGGCGTAGTTTTCGACGAGCTGACGCTCGTTGAACGACGTCTTGCCGATGACGAAGTGCAGGTTGGCCTGCCGGTCGGTGCGGAACTCGATCTTGCCGCCCTTGATCTCCGTGACGGCCTTGGCGACGTCGGGCGTCACGGTGCCGGTCTTGGGGTTGGGCATGAGGCCACGCGGGCCGAGCACGCGGCCCAGGCGGCCGACCTTGCCCATCAGGTCGGGCGTGGCCACGACGGCGTCGAACTCGTTGAGCCGGTTGCCCTTGGAGATCTCGTCGATCAGCTCGTCGGCGCCGACGATGTCGGCGCCCGCCTCGCGGGCTGCCTCGGCACGGTCACCGGTCGCGAAGACCAGGACCCGGGCGGTCTTACCGGTGCCGTGCGGGAGGTTGACCGTGCCGCGCACGATCTGGTCGGCCTTACGAGGGTCGACGCCCAGCCGGAGCGCGACCTCGACGGTGCCGTCGAACTTGGTGGGCGACGTCTCCTTGGCCAGCTTCGCGGCGTCGGCGGGCGAGTAGAGCTTGTCGCTGTCGACCTTGGCGGCCGCGTCTTTGTACGCCTTGCTGCGCTTCATGTCTTGTGACTCCTGAGTGGTCTCCGGGCCCGCTGACGGGCCCTCCCACGAACGGGAAAGGGTGTCAGTCGGCGATCGTGATGCCCATCGACCGGGCGGTGCCGGCGATGATCTTCTCGGCCGACTCGATGTCGTTGGCGTTGAGGTCGGGCATCTTGGTCTCGGCGATGCTGCGCAGCTGCTCGCGGCTCAGCTTGCCGACCTTGTCACGGTGCGGGACCGCGCTGCCCTTGTCGAGACCGAGAGCCTTCTTGATCAGCTCGGGCGCCGGCGGCGTCTTCGTGATGAAGGAGAAGCTGCGGTCTTCGAAAATGGTGATCTCAACGGGGATGATGTTGCCCCGCTGGGCCTCGGTGGCAGCGTTGTACTGCTTGACGAAGTCCATGATGTTGACGCCGTGGGGGCCGAGGGCGGTGCCCACGGGCGGCGCCGGGGTGGCCTGACCGGCCGGCAGCTGCACCTTGACCAGTGCGGCGATTTTCTTCTTCGGAGGCATGTGTCCTTCTCCGGGTCCCTGATTGCGATGCTTGCCGGACTGCGGATGCAGCCCTGACATGTCGGAAGGCCACCCCTCGCGACAGGGCGGCCAGCCGAACGTTTAAGTGTAGGTGATCGTCCTAGATCTTCGAGACCTGGTTGAACGAGAGCTCGACGGGAGTCTCGCGGCCGAAGATCGAGACGAGCACCTTGAGCTTCTGCGACTCGGGGCTGATCTCGCTCACCGAGGCGGGCAGCGTGGCGAAGGGGCCGTCCATGACCGTGACCGACTCGCCGATCTCGAACTCGACGGTCGGGCCCGTGGTCGTCTTGGCCGCGGCCTTCTTGCTCTCCTCGGTCGGCTCCGGCGCCAGCAGCTTGGCGACCTCGTCGAGGCTGAGCGGGCTGGGCTTGTTGGACAGGCCCACGAAACCGGTCACACCGGGCGTGTTACGAACGGCGGCCCAGGACTCGTCGGTCAGCTCCATGCGCACCAGCACGTAGCCGGGCAGCACGCGCTCCTTGACCGGCACCTTCTTGCCGCTCTTGAACTCCTGGACGGTGTGTGTCGGCACCTCGACCTGGTAGATGTAGTCCTCCATGTTGAGCGAGACGTTGCGGCTCTCGATGTTGGACTTCACGCGGTTCTCGTAACCGGCGTAGGAGTGGATGACGTACCACTCGCCGGGCAGGCCGCGCAGGGAACTCTTGAACTCCTCGACCGGATCGACGTCAGGAAGAAGGGCACCGTCATCGACGGCGGAAGCCTCGGCAGCGACCGCCTCGTCGCTCTCCGCGACCTCGGCCTCGGAGACGGCCGACTCGGCGGCCTCCTCGGCAGCCTCTTCCAGCTCGTCGCCCCACTCGTCGCGGGGCTCCTCGGCCGGAACTGAAGACTCGGACACGGTGACTCTTCCTCTTTCGTCTTGTCGTTTGCTCTCGTATCGAATGGCGACTCCGTCAGACGACACCGGCCGGAATCTCGATCAGGCTCCGCCGAAGATCCGGAGAACCGCCCATCCCAGGGCACTGTCGAGCCCGTAAACGATCGCAACCATGATCAGAACGAATATCAGAACGACCGTCGTATAGGTGACGAGATCCTTGCGTGTCGGCCAGATGACCTTGCGGAGCTCGTTGACAACCTGCCGGTAGAAAAGGGCAGGTGAAGTGCGTGTCTTCTTTTCGCCACCCGGCTTGCCTGCGGTCTCGCCGCGCGTGTCGATCGCCACAGTCCTCACCTGAATCAGTCGTATCCAACGCAGTTTTGCGGCGCGCTTACACGCCCATTATTGCGCGGACCGCACTCGCAGGGCACGAGGGACTCGAACCCCCAACCGCCGGTTTTGGAGACCGGTGCGCTACCAATTGCGCCAGTGCCCTATGTCATCGACCAGACTACCCTGATCGACTCACTGCCTGGACCGAACCGCTCGCCGACATGCGGCGGAAGGACCACGCGAAAGCATACGGGGGAATGCCTGCCACGTCGAACCAAATCCTGACGGCCCAGGTCACGCGGGCGTGTGGCCTGCGATGTGCCCCGTGGGAGCATGGACACATGTCCACCCGATCCCGCATCTCAGCGAGAATTTCCGCGATCTCCGAGTCGGCCACGCTGGCCGTCGACGCCAAGGCCAAGGCCATGAAGGCGGCCGGACGCCCCGTCATCGGCTTCGGTGCGGGCGAGCCCGATTTCCCGACGCCCGGCTACATCGTCGAGGCGGCGATCGAGGCGGCCCGCGACCCGCGCTTCCACAAGTACACCCCGGCCGGCGGCCTGCCCGAGCTCAAGCAGGCCATCGCCGGCAAGACGCGGCGCGACTCCGGCTACCAGGCCGAGGCGTCGCAGGTGCTGGTCACCAACGGCGGCAAGCAGGCCGTCTATCAGGCGTTCGCGACGCTGCTCGACCCCGGTGACGAGGTCCTCGTCGTGGCCCCCTACTGGACGACCTACCCCGAGGCGATCAAGCTGGCCGGAGGCACACAGGTCAGCGTCGTGACCGACGAGTCCACCGGCTACCTCGCGAGCGTCGAGCAGCTCGAGGCGGCGCGCACCGAGCGGACGAAGGCGCTGCTGTTCGTCTCGCCGTCCAACCCGACGGGCGCCGTCCACTCGCGCGAGGAGACGGTGGCGATCGGCCGCTGGGCCGCCGGGCACGGGCTGTGGGTCGTCACCGACGAGATCTACGAGCACCTCGTGTACGCCGGCGCCGAGTTCACCAGCATCGCCACGGCCGTCCCCGAGCTGGGCGACCGGGTCGTGATCCTCAACGGCGTGGCCAAGACGTACGCGATGACCGGCTGGCGCGTGGGCTGGCTGATCGGCCCGTCCGACGTGGTCAAGGCGGCGACCAACCTGCAGTCGCACGCCACCTCCAACGTCTCCAACGTCGCCCAGATGGCCGCGCTGGCCGCGGTTTCGGGTGATCTGTCCGCAGTGACGGAGATGCGCGCGGCGTTCGACCGGCGCCGCCAGACGATGGTTCGGATGCTCAACGAGATCCCGGGCGTGTTGTGCCCGGAACCAAAGGGGGCGTTCTACGCGTACCCCTCGGTGAAGGAGCTGCTCGGCAAGGAGTTGCGCGGCCACAGGCCCGCGTCGTCCGGCGAGCTGGCCGAGCTGATCCTGGAGGAGGCCGAGGTCGCGGTGGTACCGGGCGAGGCGTTCGGCACCCCGGGATACTTCCGGCTGTCCTACGCGCTGGGCGACGACGACCTCGTCGAGGGCGTCAGCCGGCTGGGCAAGCTGCTGGCCGAAGCCCGCTGAGCCACCGTTCACTTGTCCACGCGCCGCCCGATCTCGGAGGCGAGGGGCCTGATCTCGGCGGTGAGGCCGGGTGTTGCGCCGATGTAGACGGCGGTGCCCGGCCGCTCCAGCCACATGAAGTTGCGCAGGCCGTTGCGCGTGGTCCACTGCAGCGCCGGCTTGCCCCAGTACGCGCTCAGCTTCGACCTGGCCACCAGCGTCACGAACTGCTCGGCGGTGTACACGCCGCACACCACGCCGACATACAGGCGCTCGTCGTCCTGCTGCCAGGTCAGGCCCCTGACCTTGGTCCGGCGTCGGAGCGATTCGAGGCGGGCGAACGAGCCCGCCCGCGCCAGGCCGGCGGGCGAGGCGGGAACGGGCACCTTGGTCGAATTACAGGCCAACGCGATGGTCTGGCGCTGGGTGTCCGGTTTGGGGGGAGGCGACGCCGAGCGGACCGGCCGACTGCCCGCGTCGGTGCCGGTGTCCGCCGGCGGCGCCTGGCCGGCGAGGGCGTCGCAGGCGGCCAGCCCCGGCATGAGCCCGCACACGAGGAGCACGGCTGCCGTACGCCGCATCGACGAACCCCCATGACCTGAGTGCATATGCCGGGCAAAGGCTCTTAGTCTCCTACAGGAGCCCTGACAGAGGTCGCAATAGTGACCAGTTCACCGGCAAGAGAGTCGCTGACCCTGATCCACGCACCGGTGCCCGCCCGTTCCAGCCAGGCAATCACCCGGCCGCCCTTCGGGTGCTCGCCCACCACGGCCGGTCTCCCCCGAACGGTGGTGGCAAGGGCGTTCAGCACGGCGACCCGCTCGCGGTAGCGCGCCCAGCCGGCCGCCAAGGCGCCCTGCTCGACCCGGGCCTCGACGACGTCACCCCCCGCGCTCCACCTGGCCCAGCGGCCCTCGACACCCGGCTCCGGCCCGATCGACCCCCCGCCGCCGCGTGTCAGCCCCGCGGGCAGGTAGGTGAGCCAGAGGTCGTCGGAGATCACCGCGAGCGCGGGCGCCGCGGCACGCCTGGCAGGAACGGCCGCCGCCGCCGCCGCGGGCGCCCGGTCCTCCGCCCCGGGCGTCCGGTTGCCCGCCCCTGCCGTCCGGTCCCCCGCCGCGGTCGCTGGCGGGCGGTCGTCCGCCGGGGACGGTGCGGGAACTGGCTGCGGTGTCTCCACGGCGGCCCGCGGTGGGCGGCCGAACCCTGAGGAGAAGAGGCCGTAGACGATGAGGGCGGCCGCCGCGAACGCCAGCGCCGCCAGCGCCGCGCGCCATCCCTGCCTGCCGGCCCGCACCTCGGGGATCATTCCTCGATGATCCCCCGTGAGGTCTCCTCCGCACCGCGTGTTCCCGCAGACTCCTGCCGCGATCTTTTCGGCCCTGGTGGCAAAATATGCGGATGCCAAGGCCCCTGCACACGCTTCCCAAGGCCCATCTCCACCTGCACTTCACCGGCTCGATGCGCCACTCGACGCTGATCGAGCTGGCCAGGGAGCAGGGCCTGCATCTGCCCGACGCGCTGGAGCAGGACTGGCCGCCGAAGCTGCGGGCCACCGACGAGCGCGGATGGTTCAGGTTCCAGCGGCTGTACGACATCGCGCGGTCCGTGCTCAACCGGCCGCAGCACGTCTACCGGCTGCTGGCCGAGACCGCCGAGGACGAGGTGGCGGCCGGGTCGCGGTGGCTGGAGATCCAGGTCGACCCGTCGGGTTACGCGCCGCGGTTCGGCGGGCTGACGGCCACGCTCGAATTGATGCTCGACGCGGCGGATCGGGCGGCCGGGCGCGCCGGGATCGGGATCGCCGTGATCGTGGCGGCCAACAGGATCCGGCATCCGCTCGACGCGAACACGCTGGCCAGGCTCGCCACCCAGTACACCGGCAAGGTGGTCGGGTTCGGACTGTCCAACGACGAGCGGCGGGGTGCGGCGCGCGACTTCGAGCGGGCCTTCAGGATCGCCAAACGCGGCGGCCTGCTGGCCGTGCCGCA
This sequence comes from Nonomuraea diastatica, assembly GCF_004349015.1. Taxonomy (NCBI): domain Bacteria; kingdom Bacillati; phylum Actinomycetota; class Actinomycetes; order Streptosporangiales; family Streptosporangiaceae; genus Nonomuraea; species Nonomuraea diastatica. Next base: position 1,203 of record NZ_SMKP01000241.1, on the reverse strand, counting down.
CGGCGGCGAGCTGATGGGGCCGCGCAGCGTGGCGCAGTGCGTCGACGATCTGGGGGCCGACCGCGTCGGCCACGGGGTGCGGGCGGCCGAGGACGAGTGGCTGATGCAGCGGCTGGCCGACCGGCAGATCTGCTGCGAGATCTGCCCCTCGTCCAACGTGGGGCTCGGGGTGGCCGAGCGGGACGCGGACGTCCCCTTGCGCCGGCTGTTCGACGCGGGGGTGCCCATCGCCCTGGGAGCCGACGACCCGCTGTTGTTCGGCACGCGGCTGCTGCGTCAGTACGAACTGGCCAGGGAGGTGCACGGCTTCAGCGACGCCGAGGTGGCCGAGCTGGCGCGGCAGTCCGTACGGTCGTCGACGGCTCCCGAGGCGGTGCGCAAGGAGTTGCTGCAGGGCGTGGACGACTGGCTGACGAGCTCGCCCTCACCCGAGTGACGTGGCGACGGCGACCGCCTCGTCCACGTCGCCGGCGCCTTCCAGCCGGTAGTTGAGCGTTCCCTGCTGCCAGATGAGGGTGGAGGCCGCCTGGCGCAGGGGCACGTGGGTGCCGTCCTGGCGCCTGATGTAGCCGAGCGGGTGCTCGCCGGGCAGCCACCAGGCGTTGTACGTGCCCACCATGACGTGGTCGGGCCACGGCGGGCCGAGCTTCTTGAAGAAGTACGGCTCCAACGTGCCGCTGAACTGGTCGAGCCGGACACCGCCCGGCCAGAGCATCGACACCACCCTGCCGTGGTCGGCGACCGTGACGCGCTGCGGTTCCCCGAGCCTGGCCGGGGTCCTGACCGCGAAGTCCACCAGCTCGGGGAGGTCGGCCTGGGACACCGTCCGCTCGGCGGGCAGGGGCGTCCGGGTGGTGACCGGCTCGGGCGGGGTGTCGCCGAGCTCCATCTCAATCCCGGCGAACCGCAGGATCGTCGCCACGGCGGCGCGACCTTGGGGGGTGGCGGCGGTGACGGCGAGGACGGCCACGACGGCGACGGCCACGACCTTCCACCGCGCCCGCCTTCCCGCGGGACGCCGTCCACGTCTTGCCGCTCCCCGCCGCTTCTTCACCTCCGGGTTCGCCTCCCGAGGGAGCACTCCGCCGCCGTGCACGTCCCCGTCGGGCGGCCCGCCGCCTGGCTTCTCGCCCTCGGGGAGCTCGGGGTCGCGGGTCGCGGGTCCCCCGGAGCCGGAGGGCTCTTCGGCGGGTGGGTCAGGGG
>NZ_SMKP01000240.1:0-13989 GCF_004349015.1 Nonomuraea diastatica | reverse complement strand
GGTTGGGTGCGGGTGCGGGGGCCGCGTGCGGGCGTGGGGTTGGGCTCGATGGCGGGCTTCATGCGCGGGCGTGGGCTGAGCTGGAGGGCGGACACCAGGCGCGGGCATTGGGTTGGACCCCTGGTGTGGGATCAGGCCCGCGCGCGAGTTGGGCTCTAGGGGGAGTGGATTCCCGCCTGGAGTGGGTTCTCAGGGTAGATGCGGTCCTCGTCCGGGGTGGGCTCCAAAGGGAGAGGGGTCCCGCGTCTGGGGTGGGTTTAAGGGTGGAAGCGGGCGGCGGCGTTCTGGAGGAGGGCACGGCAGAGGTCGCCCAGGTCCTGGCCGGCCGCCTCGGCGGCCATGGGCAGGAGGGAGGTCTCCGTCATCCCTGGTGCCACGTTGACCTCCAGGAAATGGGGAATGCCCGTCGCGTCGACGATCAGGTCCGTACGGGAGATGTCGCGCAGCCCGAGCGCCGTGTGAGCGGTCACCGCCGTTTCCGCGCACGCCGCGGCGGCCTGGGGGGAGAGGCGGGCGGGGGCGAAGAATTCCGTGTGGCCGGCCGTGTAGCGGGCCGCGTAGTCGTAGACCCCTTCGTCGGGGACGATCTCCACGGCGGGCAGGGCCTCCGGGCCGTTGCCGACGTCGACGACGGAGACGGCCACCTCCACGCCCTCGACGTACCGCTCGATCAGTGCTGTGTCGCCGTAGGCGAAGCAGCCGACCATGGCGGCGGGGAGCTCTTCTGCGGTGCGGACGATGGAGGCGCCGAGCGCCGAGCCGCCGCGGGCGGGCTTGACGAAGAGGGGCAGCCCGAGCCGCTCCACGATGCGGCCGAGCACGACGGTGGCGCCGAGGTCGTGGAACGTCTCCTTCGGCAGCGTGACGGACTCGGGGGTGTGCAGGCCGACGGAGCGTACGACGGCCTTGGCGGTGGGTTTGTCGAAGGCCACCCGGCAGGCGTCGGGGTCGGCGCCCACGTAGGGGACGTTGAGCAGCTCCAGGATGGAACGGATCGCGCCGTCCTCGCCCGCGCCGCCGTGCAGGGTGACGAACACGGCCTCCGGCGGGTCGGCGAGCATCGAGGGCACGAGGGACGCGTCGGTGTCGCGGGCTTCAACGTCGACGCCCGCCGCGCGCAGCACCTCGCTGACTCGGCGACCGGACCGCAGAGACACCTCTCGCTCATAAGAGAGGCCTCCGGCCAGCACGAGCACGTGGCCCAGATCGCTCATCACAACTCCTCCGCTGATCGCACGCTGTCCAACCGTACCGGCGCCGGGGGTGGATGGTGTACGGCAGGTGCTTCGTCCGCGTGCCCGGCCCGGAGGAGGAACGTTCAGGGGCCGGCGTCCCCCCGCAAGGTGGCGCCGGCCCTGTCGTGGTGATCAGGCCAGGTCGGGCCCGGGTGTGTCCACGCCGGCATGTTCGCGGGCCGACGAGGTGCCGAACGTGTCGCGCAGTTGCATCTCCTGCTCGATCACTCCGGCGAGCCGCCGCACTCCTTCACGGATGCGGTCGGGCTCGGGAAAGCAGAACGACAGGCGCATGTGCCGCGCCCCGCTGCCGTCGGAGAAGAACCCCGTGCCCGGCACGAACGCGACCCGCTCGGCCACGGCCCGCGGCAGGATGGCCTTCGAGTCGAGCCCTTCGGGCAGGGTGGCCCAGACGAAGAACCCGCCGGCGGGGCGGGTCCAGGTGACCTCGGGCGGCATCAGGGCGTCGAGCGCGTCGATGAGGGCGTCGCGGCGCTCGCGGTAGAGCTCCTTGAACGTCTTGATCTGCTCGCGCCACGGCTGCGTGGCAAGGTATTGGCCGACGGCCAGTTGGGTGAACGAGGAGTGGGACAGCACGGCCGACTCCATGGCGAGCACGAGCTTGTCGCGGATGGCGTGCGGGGCGAGCGCCCAGCCGACGCGGAAGCCGGGGGCGAGCGTCTTGGAGAAGGACCCGAGATAGACCACGCCGTCCGGGTTGTCGGCTCGCAGGGCGCGCATGGGCTCGCCGTCGAAGCCGAGCAGGCCGTACGGGTTGTCCTCGATGACGAGGACCCCGGCCCGCTGGCAGATGTCGAGCACCTGCTGTCGGCGGGCGATGTTGAGGGTCACGCCGGCCGGGTTCTGGAAGGTCGGGATCGTGTAGAGGAACTTGATGGGCGCGCCCGCGGTCTCGAGGGCGTAGATGGTCTGGGCCAGGGATTCGGGCACGATGCCCTGATCGTCCATGGCGATGTGAACCACTTTAGCCTGATAAGCGGCGAACGTCCCCAAAGCCCCCACGTACGAGGGGCCCTCGGCGAGCACCACGTCGCCCGGGTCGATGAAGATCCGGGTGATCAGGTCGAGGGCCTGCTGCGAACCGACGGTGACGACCACGTCGTTCGCCCCGGCGTGAATCCCCTCCAGCCGCATGACCTCGCAGATCTGCTCGCGCAGGTGCGGGTCACCCTGGCCGGAACCGTACTGCAGCGCGACGGGGCCGCGCTTGGTGACCAGGTCGGAGACCAGCTCGCCGACCATGTCGAGGGGGAGCGCCGTGACGTACGGCATGCCGCCGGCGAGCGAGACCACCTCGGGCCTCGACGCGACGGCGAAGAGAGCTCGGATCTCGGAGGCGACCATCCCGGTAGCTCGTGCGGCGTACCGATCGACGTACGCGTCGATGCGCGACCCGTGGGTCGCGGGTGCCTGACCGTGATCCCGCTCTGCTGTCACGGCCCACCTCCTAGGTGTCATATCGGACTGAAACACCAGATTACGCTAGACGGACATGTCGCCCGTGACGGGGCTGACCGTGGTGGTGTCGGCTGGTGGCATCTTCACTGGGCTACGATGCCACCTGTGGACGCGGTTTTCGCGCGCTTTTCCGGGTCAACGATAGGGGCGGTAGTTGTCGCGCCGGCTGGTCAACATAACCCTGGACAATCTTGACGATCTGCCGAGGCGCTGCCGGCGGTGTGTGTTCTGGGAGCTCGATCCCGTCAGCGGTGAGCGCGCGGTGGAGTCGGGCGACTCCGGGCTGGAGAAGGAGGCCTGGATCTCCGGCACGCTCCTGGAATGGGGGAGCTGCGGGAAGATCGTCTATGTCGACGGAGTGCCCGCGGGCTTCGTGCTCTACAGCCCGCCGCTCTACAGCCCGCGTTCGCTCGCCTTTCCCACCTCGCCGGTCAGCGCCGACGCGGTGCTGCTGATGTCGGCCCACATCATTCCCGAGTTCTCGGGCGGCGGGCTGGGCCGGATGCTCATCCAGGGCGTCGCCAAAGACCTCACCCGGCGCGGGGTGAAAGCCATAGAAGCTTTTGGCGACCTCAAGTGGGAAGAGCCTGGTTGCATAGTTCCCGCGGAATACCTGCTTTCTGTTGGTTTTAAGACAGTTCGTCCGCATTTGAGATTTCCACGGCTCAGACTGGAACTCAAGACCGCCGTTTCGTGGCGCGAGGACGTCGAGGTGGCGCTGGAACGGCTTCTCGGCTCCATGAGTCCGGAACGCGCCCTACGTCCCGTCTAACGGCGTCTCAGCTCTCCATACGCCCATGCGAAAGCCCCCGCCGGGGACGACGGGGGCTTTGCCGGGCGAAGCGCGCCACGAAGGGCGAACTATCAGCGCCGCAGGGCGCTAGATGATGCCCTCGAGCTCGCGCAGCAGCATGGCCTTCGGCTTGGCGCCGATGATCTGCTTCACGACCTCTCCACCCTTGTAGACGTTCAGCGTGGGGATCTGGAGTACGCCGTACTGGCGCGGGACCTCAGGATTCTCGTCGATGTTGAGCTTGACGATCTCCAGCTTGTCGCCGTGCTCCTTGGCGATCTCCTGGAGGATGGGCGAAACCTGGCGGCACGGACCGCACCATTCGGCCCAGAAATCGACCAGGACGGGCTTGTCGCTCTTGAGGACCTCGTTGTCAAAGGTGGCGTCGGTGACAGCCTTCACGGTGCGCTCCTTTACTTCTCGATGGTGGCCAGCCAGCGCTCGGAGTCGAGCGAGGCCGCGCAGCCGGTGCCGGCCGCGGTGATGGCCTGGCGGTAGGTGTGGTCCACGACGTCTCCTGCGGCGAAGACGCCCTCGATGTTGGTGGCGGTGCTGGGGGAGGCCACCTTGATGTATCCGTTCTCGTCGAGGTCGATCTGCCCCTTGACCAGTTCGGTACGCGGATCGTGGCCGATGGCCAGGAACAGCGCGTCGGTGGCCAGCTCGCACTCCTCGCCGGTCTTGATGTTGCGCACCTTGACCGCCTCGACCTTGGTGTCGCCGATCACATCGACGACCTCGGAGTCCCAGACGAACCGGATCTTGTCGTTCGCGAACGCGCGGTCTTGCATGATCTTGCTGGCCCGCAGCGAGTCACGCCGGTGGACCACCGTCACCATGCGGCCGAACCTGGTCAGGAACGTGGCCTCCTCCATCGCGGTGTCGCCGCCGCCGACGACCACGATGTCCTTGTTGCGGAAGAAGAAACCGTCACAGGTGGCACACCAGGACACGCCGTGCCCGGACAGGCGCTTCTCGTTCGACAGGCCGAGCTCGCGGTAGCCGGACCCCATCGCCAGGATGACGGACTTGGCGTAGTAGGTGTCGGTGTGGGTCTTGACGACCTTGGGGCTGGCCTCGAGGTCGACCTCGACGACGTCGTCGGCGAGCAACTCGGCGCCGAAGCGCTCGGCCTGCTTGCGCAGGTTGTCCATCAGGTCGGGGCCCATGATGCCGTCGGGGAACCCGGGGAAGTTCTCCACGTCGGTGGTGTTCATGAGCGCGCCGCCCGCCGTGACGGAGCCCTCGAAGATCAGCGGCTTGAGCTCGGCACGAGCGGAGTAGACGGCCGCGGTGTAGCCGGCTGGGCCGGATCCAATGATGATCACGTTACGCACGTCGCTCAACGCTTCACGCCTGCCTTCCTCGTCAGCTGATGCCATCGGCGTCAACAGATCCTAGGCCGCCATGATTCCCCACCCTGCCTACAACACCCACCCAAAACGAAAGAGCCCGCCGAAGCGGGCTCTGACGTGGGGTTTCCCTACCAGCGACCCAGCGCGGGCTTGCGGAGGTTCTTGCAGTTGAACGGGTCGACGATGTCAATGCGCAGCTTCTGCGCCGCCTTGTCCTTCCACGAGGCGATCACCAGGGCCTCCTGGCCGTTGTACTGCCCCTGGTCGACCGCGTACGTCGGCAGCTTCGACCGGTTCGCCACCCTGCTCACGCACTTGTCGACACTCGCGGCGTCGGATGTGCCCCCGCCGACGATGGGCGCGGGGCCGAAGACGCCTTCGAGCGGCTGCCGCAGCTCCTGGTCGCTGTAGTTGTGCTGGCTGTCGGTCAGCGCGTACGACTTCGGCCGCACCGATTTCTGCTCCACCTGCGAGGGCGTCGACACCGGCTTCGACTGCGTGGGCGCCGCCATCGGTGGGGCGACGGTTTCGCCCTGACCGCCGCCGCCGGCCATCAGGTTGGTGGAGGCCACCGCCGTGCCGACCACGACGGCCGCAGCCGCTGCCGCGAGCGCTGGCAACGCCCAGCCGCGTCGTCGTGCGCGCGTGCGCCTGGCCGGGACGATGGTGCCGTCATCGGCGACCACCCCGAGGCGCACCGGCTCTCCGGAGTCCTCCCCTGGGGCATCGGTCAGCGCCGGCTCAGGAACCTTGTCCGCGGACCTGCCGAAGTGTGCGGGCTCCTGCACCTCGACTGCGCGCTCCCACGGGGCGTCCCGCATGAGCTCGTCCCAGTCCGGTGCGTCCGCGAGGCCGACGCCTCCGCCCTTGCGGGACTCCGCCTCGGCGGCCAGAGCCTGGTCGATGCGCAGTGCGACACCCATCGGCATGGCCGGTGTGGGGGTCGCCGCGAGCACCTCGCGAACCGTCGCCAGGTCTGCCAGTAGCTCCCCGCAGGGGTCGCAGACCGCGAGATGCCCGCGGACCTGGCGTGCCGTGCCGACGTCCAGGAGACCCTCGGCCAGCTCGGCCAGGATGTCCAGATCGTAGTGCGTATCACCCGTCACGAAGTTCTGCTCCCTTCGCGGATGAGACGCGATTCAAGTCTGTTCGGTTCCGCAGATGCGAAAGAATCGGGGCAAGTTTCGCGCGTCCCCTGGCGCACCGGCTCTTCACCGTGCCGCTCGGCACCTGGAGCACCTGAGCTGCGTCTTCGACCGAGTAGCCCATCATGTCGACGAGGACGAGGGCCGCCCGCTGATCGCCGGGCAGGAGCTTGAGCGCGGCGGAAACCTCCATGGAGACCTCACGCTCCACGGTCTGGTCGGGCAGGGGAGTCTCGCGCTCGGCGGCCTCGATCAACTCGTCGTCGGCGACGGGCCTGACGGACTTGCGGCGCATCCGGTCGAGACAGGCGTTGACCACGATGCGGTGCAGCCAGGTGGTGACGGCCGCCTCGCCGCGAAACGTGGCGGCCTTGCGGTATGCGGAGACGAAGGCGTCCTGTACGGCGTCGGCGGCCTCGTCGGGGTCACCGAGCGTACGCAGGGCGACCGCCCACATGCGGTCGCGGTGCCTCTTGACGATGTCGCTGAAGGCGTGAGGATCCCCGTTGATATGGGCAGCCAGCAGCTCGGCGTCTGTGACCGCCGGCCGCTCCGCTGCTGAGGGTGTCTCGGGTGGGGAGTTCACAAGAGAGTTTCCTGATTATGCCGATCCGGGAGAGTGCACCACTACTTCATAGATGGTGCCATGAAACTTGCCTGCATCCGCCGGAACGCGTGTAAACCAGATCAAAACGTACTGACCGCTTGCCGGTTCTTCGGGGGTGAGGGTGGTTTTACCTGCTGCGTTCTTCTCGGTCGCCACCGTTTTCAGCGCGTCGAGATCGGCGGAGTCGCCCACCTTGAGTTCCACGGTCGCGCCCGGTGCGTCGCCCAGCGTAGCCACCACGTCGCTGATCTGCATGGACTTGCCCATGTCGAGCAGCAGGCCGACGCCGTCCTTGAGCCGGCCCAGGTCGGCGCTGGTGTAGGCCTCGGTCTTCCACAACGTGCCGGGCTTGCCGTCGATGGCCAGCTTCGCGATGTCGGACTTCTCGTCACTGTCGCCGAGCGGGTCGAAGCCCTTGGCGCTCTCGGGCTTGACGGCCTGGGCCTCGGCGGACGCCGACGCCGACGTGCTGGGGACGGTCTCCTGAGCATCAGGAGTGGTGGGGCTGCCCAGACTCCTGCCGATCGTCCACGCGCCCACGCCGACGGCGGCGATGACGAGCAGCACCACCAGTGTCATCAGCACCCGGTTGACCATGCTGCCCTCGCCCTTGGGCGTGCGGTGCGGCGGGGGCTGCGGCGGTGGGACGGCCAGCTTCTGCCGGTGGGCGATGTCGAGACCCTCGGTGTGGGAGGCGGAGGCCACCGCGGGGGTCGAGGGGTAGGAGATCGGGATCGGCATGGGCCTGGCGACGTCGGCCAGCGCCGCGGAGACCTCGGCCGGGGTGGTCAACGCGCCATGGCCCTTGCGCGCCTCGGGCAGGCACGCCCGAATGGTCACCGCGTCGAGATAGCCGGGCACGCCCGCGGTGACCTGCCGTGGCGTGCAGAAGTGGCCGTCGGTCATCGGCGCCGCGGGCAGCCCGCCCTCTTCCTCGTCGCCGGGCCAGTGGCCGGTCAGCCCCGCGTAGAGCAGCCGGCCGAGGCCCTCGGCGTCGTCGAGCGCCGGCTGGTCGGTGGTGAGACCGTACATGGCCGCGTCGACGGCCACGCCGAGCACCTTGACCGTGTTGCCGGTCGTCCACACCAGGTGGGACGGGCGCAGGCACAGGTGGAAGAGCTGCGACTCGTGGGCGTGCGCGAGCGCCTCGGCGGCCTCGGCGACCAGCCCCGCCGCGCGCTCCGGCTCCAGCGGGCCCGCGGCCAGCAGGTCGGTCAGGCTCTCGCCGGTGACCCACTCACTGACGACGTAGGAGGCCTTGTCGTCCTCCGCCGCGTCGAACACCTGGGTCAGGCGCGGGTCGGTGAGGCGGCTCGCCGACCGGGCGGCCGTGACGACCTCGTGGACCCGGGGGAAGCCGGGGGCGAAGGTGTGGACCGCCACGGGGCGCGCGAGGATCTCGTCGATGGCCTTCCACAGGGTGGCGCCGTCGGACTCGCTGACGCGGTCTTCCAGCCGGAAGCGCTCGGCGAGGCGGGTGCCGGGTTCGACGGCCGACGTGCTCACTGGCTCTCTCCGCTGGGCCGATCGGGCGTGCTCATGACTCGACTCACCTGCGTGGTCGTGTACCACGAAGGCACGCTATGCCGGGTGGATCCGCCCACGCCCCTCCTGCTTCCATTCGCCGCGTGTCGGGCTCCATGGTAGTGCCGAGTAGATTCCGCCCGCGTTCTTTACCGACCTACCCGCCCCGCGACCATCCCAACGATGGAGTTGACCTCCGGGATGCGCATTCTGTGCGCAACGCCGAGATAGAGGAGCAATCCAAGGCCGCCACCGACGGCCAGAACGATCAGCGAATTGACGAACCCTAGCCCGTCGAAGACCCCCGTGACCACCCAGACCGCTCCGAGTGCCAGCACGGCGGTGGGCAGAGCGGCGAGATACATCCTCGTCAGCGCCATGCCGATGCTCCATCCGCCCAGCCCCTGGACGCGGCGGCCGGCCAGCCACCAGGCCGTCAGGGCGCCCAGCGCGTACGCGACCGCGTACGCGAGAGCCAGCCCCATCACGGCGTAACGCGCCGGCAGCAGCGTGAAGAACAGCCACATGAGCAGGGCGTTGACCGCCGTCGTGCCCGCGCCGACGAACACCGGCGTGCGGGTGTCGCCGAAGCTGTAGAAGACCCGGAGCAGCAGCTGGAACAGCGCGAACGGCACCAGCGCGAGCCCGTAGACCTGCAGCACGTTGCCGATGTAGACGGCGTCGGCGACGCTGTTGGCGCCGTGGCCGTAGATCGGCACGGTGATCGCCGGGCCGAGGACCATGAGCAGCAGCGACACCGGCACCATCAACGAGCAGATGAGGCGTACGCTCGACCCGAACTCGGAGCGGACGTCGTCGAACCGCCCGTCGCTGACGGCCCTGCTCATCCGCGGCAGCATGGCCGTGATCACCGAGACGCCGATGACGCCGTAGGGCAGCTGGAAGAGCTGGAACGCCAGGGTGTACGGGCTGATGCCGTGCCCTTCCACCACGGAGCCCGCGGCGCTGGCCAGGTTGGTCGTCAGCACGAAGCCGAGCTGGGTGACGACGGTGTAGCCAATCGTCCAGACGCCGGCCTTGGCCATCTCGCCGAGCCGGGCGTTGCGCAGGTCGAAGCGGGGCATGAAGGAGAACCCGGCCCGCTTGAGCGCCACGATCAGCACGGCGGCCTGGGCCACGATGCCGGCCGTGGTGCCGAGGCCGAGCAGGACCAGCTCGCCGTCGGAGACCTTCGCGATGTCGCCCTTCGCGGTGCTGACCATGGCGAAGACGAGGAACACGCAGATGACGACCAGGTTGTTGAGCACCGGCGCCCACATGGGCGCGGCGAAGCGGTCGCGGGTGTTGAGAATGGCGCCCGCCACCGCGCCCATGCCGAAGAAGGCGAGCTGCGGCAGGATGAAGCGGGCCAGTGTGACCGCGACCTCGAACTCCCGGCTGTCCGGCGGCCACACCGTGTAGAGGTCGATGAGCAGCGGTGCGGCCAGCGCGGCGGCGACCGCGATGACGGCCAGCGCCAGCGTGGCGAGCGTCAGCAGTCGCTGCTCGTAGGCTCGCCCGCCGTCGGCGTCGTGCTGCTGGGCCCGGACGATCATCGGCACCACGACGCTGCTCAGCACGCCCAGCAGCAGCAGGTCGAGAATGCTGTAGGGGATCGCGTAGGCCGCGTTGTAGGCGTCGCCGAGCAGAGCCGTGCCGATGGCGTAGGCCAGCACCATGGTCCTGACGAAACCCGTCACCCTGGACACCATCGTGCCCGCCGCCATGATGGCGCTGGCCCGCAGCATGCGGCTCATGCGGTGCTCACCTCCCGGTTCTTGGCGGCCCGGGCGAGCTTGCGTTCTGACCGTCGCCGCAGCACCCGCGTCACCACGGCGGCGAGCATAACGGTCAAAGCGGCTCCGACGATCACTGAGGCGATGCCGGTGTAGCCGGTGGTGCGGATGGTCAGCCGCACCGGCTCGCCGTACGCCTTGCCGTCGACGGTCCTGAGCTGCACGGTGACCGTGGCGTCGCCGTTGCCGGTGGCGTTCATCGGCACCGGGACCGTGCCGCTCTGCCCGACGCCGATGGTCAGCCGCTCGTTCTGCTCTTTGACCTGCAGCAGCTTGCGGTTGTTGGACTGGACGTCGACGTAGAGGGAGATCTGGGCGCCCGTCGAGTTCTTCACGCTGATGGGCACCACGCCGTCGCTGCCGGCCAGCGATTTGCGTGGCCGGTCGGAGCCGGCTCCGGTGATCGTGACCTTGCCCAGGCGGTCATCGACCGCCGCGCTCACCTGCTTGGTCAGCGCGCGGCCCGTCCGCGAGCTGGAGCGCCAGGCCGAGGAGGACAGCCTGAGCACGGCCGCGTCGAAGCTGGACCGTGTCTTCGTCGTGGTGATCTCGGCGGTCAGCTGCGCCTTCTCCCAGGTCTCCTTGACCCGCTTGAGGTATTTGCCGCTCAACTCGTCCTTGCGGTCGGCGTCGGTGTAGGCCAGCCCGGCGCGCGGCACCGAAGCCTTGCTCGGCTTGATCGACTCAAGCGTGGTCATCTGCAGCCACGGCAGGCGGCCCGCGGCCTTGAGCAGGGCGGAGACGAGGGCCGGGTTGGGATCCCAGCGCCTCGACGGGGCGATGACCAGCGACCTGGGCGAGGTCTGGCCCTGCTCGGCGGAGATCATCGCGGTCTCGGCGATGAAACGCTGCGTGCTGAGCAGGACGCTCGTGGCGCCCTTGGGCTCGAACAGGGCGCTCAGCTGGGGATCGGCGACGAGCGCGGTGACGGGGCCGTTGACCGAGTCGAGGGTCGAGGCGGCGTCGGGCGTGAACGTGACGGGCGGCTGCGGGGGCAGGTTGCCGGGGTCGAGCAGCACCCGGTCGACCTTGGCGTCGGAGACCGAGAGCAGGTCGAGCGCGTCCGGGTCGAGCCGGCCGGAGGGCGGCCAGTTGACGTTGGTCTTCACCTCGCGGCCCAGCAGTTCCCCGGCCTTCTGCCCGGCCAGCTGGATGGCCCTGTTGGGCTGGACGTCGAGGCCGCGGTGGGCCATCCCGGTCACGTCGGGATCGGCGTAGGGGACCGCCACCACGGGCGAGGAGGCCAGCGAGGTGCGCATGCTCGTCAGCCACGCGCCGGCCGCGGCGCTGGCCGGCTGGCTCTCTTCGCCGTCCTTCGTCTTGACCGTGTAGCCGCTCTTCATCACGTCGAGGTCGTCGAGCAGCCCGGGCTCGAAGAACCAGGTCACCGTCTTGGGCGCGACCTGCGCGACGCGGGCCAGGTCGGCCAGGCGGCCCCGGCCGGCGACCGACTGGCTCAACTTGTCGTCCACGAACATGGACCCGTCGGTCGCCCGGTGCGGCTGGTCGATGACCGGCAGGGCGATGGCCAGCTTGTTGCGCGGCGGCTTGGGGACGGCAGGCGGCGCGTAGGTGAGGAAAGTGCGCTGCGCGTAGACCGGCACGCCGTACTGGGCCACGTCGATGGCGATCGGATAGACCCCGAACGAGCGGTAGTTGAGCTGCACCGGCGTCGCGGTGAACTCCCAGCGTGCCTGCTCGCCGGCGGCGAGCGGCGGGATGTCCATCGCCGAGGAGGCCGAGACGTTGCCCGGGAGCGTGGCGGTGTTCTGGTCGGCCGCGTAGGCGGCCATGGAGGCCCGGTCGGTGAGCCTCTGCGGGGTGTAGCGCAGGCGTACGCGCTGGGCCGGTGTGGGCGCGCCGGTGTCGTTGCGGACCGTGCCGGTGAACTTGATCTCGTCGGTCTGCGAAGTGGGCACGTCAGGCGTGATCGACGCGAGCGACACGGTGACGGTCTGCCTGCTCGCGCTGGTGGCAGCCGTGCTCGGCGTCGCCGCCACCATGGGGGCGAACAACGCGGCGGAGAGCACGGCGAGCAGTGTGGCCTTACGGATCACGCGGATGCCCGAGCTGGAGTACGACGACGCACGCCCGCAATGGTACGGGTTCAGTGCCGCCGCGCGACCGCCCCACGTGATCCTTTCAGGCGTGTGCCCCGGAGGTCGGCCAGCTTCCCCGGCAGGAGTGTCAGCAGGTCGACGGCGCGCAAGGAGAGCGCGGTGTGGCGTTCGCCGATGGGCAGGAAGACCGGTCCTTCGTCCACGCGCAGCCGGTCGTCGATGAACACGGGCAGCGACTCCGTCAGCAGCAGCGGGCACACCAGCCCGTCGGCGTAGTCGGTGGCCGCGTTGACCACGTGGGCGGGGGCGTAGCGCACCTGGCGCGCCGCGAGCAGACCGCCGACGGCTCCCGGCCTGGGCGGCAGGGCGACGGGGGAGGTCACCGCGATGACCACCTCGCGGCCGACCCTGGTGGCCACGTCGAACACGGTGACCATCAGGCACCTCTCGGGCGCCGCGGAGACCATCTTCGGGAGCTCCTCCGCGGATGTCATGGGACGCGGAAGGCGTACGATCTCATGATGGACCTGGTGTGCGAGGAGCCAGCGGTGGATCGCGAGGGCGTCCTTCATATAGTCCTCCTTACCTCGTTCCATGGCCCCCGACGGTCCCATGACCGAAGGTAACCCGGACCTGGTGTGGCTCGGGGGATATGTTCCGGAAGGACCCACTGAGTTTGTCCGACTCAACTCTGACCGAAAGCCAGCGGCAGGCCATGCACGGCCTGTTCCGCAAGATCGCGCCGGCGGCCGACGAGCTCGGCCGCCTGTTCGCCGCGCACGGCCACGAGCTCGCCCTGGTCGGCGGGCCCGTGCGTGATCTCCTCCTCGGGCGCATCGGCAACGACCTCGACCTGACCACCGACGCCCACCCCGAGCGGGTGCTGGAGCTCGTCAAACCCTGGGCCGACTCCGTGTGGACGATCGGCATCGACTTCGGCACCGTCGGCCTGCGCAAGGGCGGCTCGCTCATCGAGGTCACGACCTACCGCAGCGAGTCGTACGACCCGAAGTCGCGAAAGCCCGAGGTGATGTACGGCGAGACGCTGGAGGCCGACCTGGAGCGGCGCGACTTCGCGGTCAACGCGATGGCGGTGCGGCTGCCCGGGCACGAGTTCGCCGACCCGTACGGCGGGCTGCGCGACCTGCGCGCCAAGGTGCTGCGCACGCCGGGGCCTCCCGAGCGCTCCTTCGGCGACGACCCGCTGCGCATGTTGCGGGCGGCCAGGTTCGCCTCGCAGCTCGGGTTCGAGGTGGATGACGAGGCCCTGGCGGCGATGTCCTCGATGGCCGAGCGCATCCAGATCGTCTCGGCCGAGCGCATCCGCGACGAGCTCGACAAACTTCTCTGCGGCGCCAACCCGCGCGAGGGGCTGCGGCTGCTGGTCCAGACGGGGCTGGGCGCGTACGTGCTGCCCGAGCTGCCCAAGCTGCGCCTCGAGATCGACGAGCACCACCGGCACAAGGACGTCTACGAGCACACGCTGACGGTGCTCGACCAGGCCATCGCGCTGGAGGAGGACGGCAAGCCCGACCGGATTTTGCGCTGGGCGGCGCTCATGCACGACGTCGGCAAGCCGAAGACGCGCCGCCACGAGACGGGCGGGCGGGTGTCGTTCCACCACCACGAGGTGGTCGGCGCCCAGATGACGAAGAAGCGGATGGCCGAGCTGAAGTTCCCGAAGGACGTCGTGTCCGACGTCTCCCGGCTGGTCGAGCTGCACCTGCGCTTCCACGGCTACGGCACGGGCGAGTGGACCGACAGCGCCGTGCGCCGCTACGTGCGCGACGCCGGCCACCTGCTCGACCGGCTGCACAAGCTGACCAGGGCCGACTGCACGACCCGCAACAAGCGCAAGGCCGCGGCGCTGTCGCGGACGTACGACCACCTCGAGGAGCGCATCTCCAGGCTCGCCGAGGAGGAGGAGCTGGCCAAGATCCGGCCCGAGCTCGACGGCAACGAGATCCAGCGCGTTCTCGGGGTGGGGCCGGGGCC
>NZ_SMKP01000239.1:0-14124 GCF_004349015.1 Nonomuraea diastatica | reverse complement strand
GCGCGGGAGATGCCGGGGGCGGCCTGGTCGTAGGGCAGATGGGCGATCGCGGCGAGCTCGTTGACGGCCAGAAGATAGCCGGTGTTCATGCGGCGGCTGGACATGCGGCCGGGCAGGTCGAGGCCGCGTAGACGGCGCAGATACTGATGGCCGGAGGCGAACAGCGCGAACGTGGCGGCGATCTCATGAGCTCGCCCGCGAAGGCGGCCTCGGGCGTCGGGGCGATCACTGGTGATGGCATAGGAGATCTGGACGGCGAAGCGTGACTGGCCCGCCTTGGCGAGGACGGCGCGGATCTCCTCGGCGCGTTCGGGGAACATCCTGGCCAGCTCGCCCGGCCTGGCAAGGCTCATGCCGCCGGGTGTGATCAGGTCGAACAGCTCGGAACGGAGACTGCCGGACGTGCCGTTGCGCAACGCTGAGGCAGCTCGGTGAGCGGCTGACAGCCGCCGTCCGGTCACCGGTCGGACCAGCAGCTGGACGGCGGCATGCTCGCCTGGGCGCAACCCCGACAGCGCTCCGAGGAGCGCACGCAGCGGGTCGCCGCTGTGCGCCGTCGTGAGCGGGTAGTGGTCCGGGCGGGCCAAGGTCATCCGGCCCCGGGACGTCCTGACTCCGCGCGGTGTGGGCGGTTCGGCCGGACGGGTGGTCACGGTCGCACCGGGCCAGGCCGACCGGATCGCCTTCTCGATCAGCCCGGGCGGGACCAGGCCCGGTACCCAGAGCTGGACCCGGACGCTGGCGGAGTCGGCCACGTACTCCCAGGACAGGTGGGGCTGGCCGAACAGAGCACGCTTCCAGCGCGGTGCGGTCAGCCCCATGACCTGGGACCACCAGGCAGCCGCGCTGCCGGGCTCGACCTGCGGCGGGACGGCGATCTCGACCAGCCGAGCGTTCCGCGCGAAGCGGGCGTTGCGCCACCGCCACAGGACGGCTCTGGCCGCGACCGCGAAGGCGACCACGCTTCCGAGCACGGCTCCACCGAGCACCGGGTCGGGAAGGGGTGAAATCACCGCTGGTCGGCCTCCCACTCGGCCGGGTCGGTGGTGGCGAGCGCATGCTCGGAGGCGCTGGCGACGGCAGAGAAGGCCGCACGGTCCCCAGCGCCGCCACAGACCAGGCCTTCGCCCTGGCCGGCCGAGAGCAGGAAGAGTCGTTCACCTTCGGTGAGGTTGAAGGCGTCGGCGATCTCGTCGATGGCCTGCGGGGCCTGACGCAGAAGGATCTGCGTGCCGGCGTTCGCGACGACGGCCTTGCCGAGGTCGGAGCCGAGAAGGTCGGCGGCGTCCTGGGTGACGACGGCGAGGCCGGTCCAGTGCTTGCGGGCGGACTTGGCGAGCCGGTAGAGGAACCTCGCGCCCTCGTTCTCGCGCATGAGCGTCCACGCCTCGTCGACCACGACCAGGCGGCGGCGCCGGTCGGCAGGGTTGGACACGCGACGCCAGATCGCGTCGAGCGCCAGGAGCATGCCGACCGGACGGGTCTCCTCGGGCAGGTCCCGCAGGGAGAACACGATCAGGTGGCCGTCCGGGCGGGTTGTGGTCGGGCCGGAGAACAGACTGCGATACGAACCGGACACGTACGGGGCGAGCCGCGCGGCCAGCTGGGACGCCTCCGGCGCGTCCGTGGCCTCCAGCATCGTCGCCAGGTCGGCGAGCAGCGGCGCGGGACGTTTCCACGTACGTCGGTCGGAGGTGATGCCGTGGGCCGCGTAGGTGGCGATCACGGCCTTGTCCAGTACGGCCTTCGTCGCAGCATTGAGCGGTTCGCCGAGCATGGTCCCGACGAGGGTCTGGAGGAACATCGCGCGCCGGTCCAGCGCGTCGTCGCCTTCGCCGGCGTCGGGCAGGTCGAAGGGGTTGAAGCACACGCCGGGCGCGCCGAGGCCGAGGATGGTTCCCCCGACGGCCCCTGACAGGCAGCGGTATTCGTCCTCGGGGTCGACGACGCACACCTCGACCTGGTGGAACAGCAGCCGTAGCACCTCAAGCTTGGTGAAGTACGACTTGCCCGCCCCTGACCGAGCGATCGTCACGGAGTTGTAGTTGTCGTGCGCGAACCGGTCCCACAGCACGACTCAGGAGGAGTAGACGTTCAGTCCGTACAACACCGGCGTCTCAGCGAGCCGGGGCCGCAGATCCGGTGACGCGAACGGGAACGCCGCCGCGAGCGCCGAGGTATCGAAGGTCCGGCGCGTCTTCAGCGCGTCGGCACCGAACGGCAGCGTGGTCGTCCAGCCCTGCATCGCGCGGAACGTCGCCGGGTGCGCGTCGAGCAGAAGGGAGGCTGCCAGCGCCTTGACGTGCTGGACCTCAGCCTCAAGCTCTTCGGAGTCCGCGGCGTGGACGGTGAGATAGAGGCCGACGCGGAAGAGACGGCCGTGTCCTCGGGCGAGGGAGGCGGCCAGCTCCGCGGCGTCGTCAGCCGCCGCTTCGGTCGCGAAGTCCGGCGTACGGCCGCTCGCGGAGGCCGACTCCAGGCGGGCGAGCTGGCGGCGGAGCCGTTGAGCCGCGACCAGCGGAGGCACGGGCTCGATGTGCAGGGACACGTCGAGGTGTCCGGGATAGCTGGTCAGCGGTTCGAGCCAGCCCGCGCCCACCTCGCGCGGGTATCCGGCGATCGCGAACGACGCACAGACTCCGTCGGGGAACTCGACCGAACGAGCATTGATCTTCAACGATGAAGGGCCGGGCAAGGCGGCGGCGGTCTTGGCAAGTTCCGCCGCGTGGTCGGAGAGTCGGTTGAACATCATCAGGCGTCTTGTCCACGAGAGATCGGCTCATCAGGGCGCGCGATTCCGACCGGTTCCGCGCGGCGCGGTGACAACGACCGCACCAGCAGCTCGCGAGCGTCGTCGGCGCCCATGACGGAGGCGTGGATGCCGAGTGCGAACAGCGAGCGGACGGTTTCTTCTGCGCGACGAGCCACGATCGCCGCCGAGCTGTTCCGGTGTGCGGCTCGCCGAGGCCCGCGCTTCCACGTTGGCGGCTGCTCGCTGTCCTGATGACGGACCACGACGAGGACGTCGCGGGTCAGCAGATCCCGGGTCGCGCTGAGTTCGGTGAGGAAGTCGGCGTGCTGGTGTGCCGCCTGCTCGAGTGCTGGATCGCTCAGGCGCTCGGCGGTGCCGCTGATCCGGTCGGCGAGGTCGGACAGGTCGACCGGGCGGGCTTGCAGGAGGATCTGTACGGGTGCGTCGAGTGAGTTCAGCCAACCGGCGAACACCCCCACCAGCGCCGCTTGCTCTTCGCCGGTCCGCAGTCCGAACGCCACGGTCCCGGCTCGGACGACCGCCGCGGTTCCGCCTTCGGCCAGCTCCATGACGCCGTCCTCACGGATCGCCCGGACCGGCAGCCGCAAGCGCCCGGGGAGCCGTCCTCGTACTCGGCACCAGGCCGGCGGTTCGGGCACTCCCTCCTCGGCCGTGACGAGCTTGCGATCCCGGCGCAGCCATGCGAGGGCATGAAGGGCGAGCCGGTCGAGACCGAGCCCGTCGCGTTTGCCGAGTGCCAGCGCGCACCCACAGGCGATCACCGGTACGACGATCGCGGCGAGCACCGGGATCGGCAGCCGGTCGCCGGCCATGAGATAGACCCACGTGGCCAGCAGCCCTGTCCCCGCCAGGATCGCGACTTGCCGGATGGTCAGCTTCGCCAGGATCTTGTCCGGCATCTCCACGTCGGCCGGGATCGTGGCGACCAGCCGTTCGTTACTTGCGTGTCGCACGGCGTTCTGCCTTTCTGCGAGGACGAGGCACGTCGAGCCGCACCGTGACCTGCGACTGACCGCATTGCGCGCGGCGTGCGGCGGACGCCTGTGGCAGGCGTGTGGCGTTCGGCTGCTGGTCGTTGCGGACGGGCGGTCGGCCACGACGGCCCGGTTGCGGGCGGGGATGGGTTACCGGGCCTGGCTGCTTTCTGACGGGGCTGTCCGGCGTGTCAGGGCGCGTTGGGTGGTCATGACGGGACAGGCGATTCGTACGTCCCACACGGGCGTTTCCGTTGCCGCCGCAGCCCGTGGTGGGCCGCCGGGACGGACGGGGGCGTCGCTGTACCCCGCCGCTCGGCCCGCCCGAGCTCGGATTCCGCCCACCAGGGCCACCACCGCCAGGACCCCCACCGTAGGGCGGACCGCCGCCGGGAGGACCGCCGCTGGGCGGACCATTGGGCCCGTTGCCGGTCGGCGGGTTCGCAGGCCCGGAACGCGGTACCGCGCGTGACGCACCGGCGCGCTTTCCGAGCAGGAAGTTCAGCCCGCGATAGATGATCAGGGACTGCACCAGGCGCGAGAGCGTCCTGGGCCGGTTGGCCTGCCAGATCGTCCTTGCGACCCAGCCTGGGATCTTGAACAGTACGAACAGCAGGCACACGGCCATGAGCAGGTCAGCCAGATCTGCCGTGGTGGGCACCCAGAACGCGGCGGCGTCCTCGGCCGGGTTGTCGGAGAAGATGAGTTTCAGCGCCGTGACGAGCACGAGCGACTGGCATATCTGGATCGTCAGTAGCCCGATGAACGACCGCCACCACAATCGGGCCAGCCCGTCCGTCATCGGCAGCGCGTGAAAGATCAACGCGAGGGGTGCTGCCGCGATCACGACCATGGTGAGCGCGATCCGTACGAGGTAGGTGAACACGACCCCGACCGCCAGGATGACCGCGACCAGTGCCACGAGTGCGAAGAACACGCCGTGAGTGGCGATCCCCGCCAGAATCGTCGTCTTGATGGCGTTGAACACTGACTCCGGATCAATCCGGTCGGCACCGTCGGCCAGGAACGCGTGGCTCAGCCCGTTCACCAGAGTGATCGCGTACCCGATCGCGACCAGGCTCAGGTTCGCGGCCAGGAACGCCCACACCAGCCGGGGTAGCAGTTCGCGCGCCGAGCTCTCACCCGGCAGCGCCTGCCCGACCATGAGCATCACTCCCGCGGCTGTCACCAGCAGCACGAAGCAGGTGTTCGCGATGGTCCGGGAGATCTCCCACAGCTGCTTGGCTCGGGCCATCGCTGGGGAGTCCAGCTCTGGCGTCGCTAGCACGGTCGACCCGAGCATCTCGAACACCGGCTTGGAGGCCGTCTCCACGAGGTGCGTGAACCACTCGTTGACCGCCTGGCGGGCCTCGCAGGCCACGCTGATGAACCCGCAGTCCTGTGCCGGCGCCACGGCCGAGGTCGAGGGCGTCGCGGTTGGGGTGGGCGTTGGTGTCGCTGTCGGAGAGGCGGCGAGCGCGCGTCCGCTGATCAGCGCCAGGGCGAGCACGGCACCGACCACCAGGAGGACGAGCAGCCCGGCCGCCCTTCGGCGAGTACCGGCCACGTCAGGCCCCCACGATCCGCTGCAGGATCTCCACCAGGACGGGCGCGAGCACCGCCACTCCGTAGCCGAGCGCTCCGTACCGCAGCGTCTTCTTGGCGGCCTCGACTTCTCCGGGGTCGCCGCCGGCCAGGATGTAGCGGACTCCGCCGATGGTGAAGAACAGCGTGGCCAGCCCGACGAGCAGCCCGACCACCACGTTGCGCAGGTTGGTGATGACCTGGTCGAGCGAGGCGGAGGCCAGCGCGGTCATCGCCTCGGCGATCCCCGGCACGGTCAGGGCCGCGATGGTGCAGCCGCCGGTCCACACCAGCGACGCGACACCACGCCGCACCCAGCTCACCTTCGCCGGAACCCGGATGACGAACAACGGACAAGGCCGAGACGGCTTCATGACATGGCCCCCAAGGACGAGATTTTGACCTGGCGGCCAGCCGTGATCACAGGCCCGGAACGGTCCGGGATGGGTGTCCTCCTTCGAAGGACGAGGGACGATGGACTCGGTGGGAACGGGCAACCGCCCCCCAGTACTCCGTCCCGAGCCGTGATCACGGCTGACGTAGATGAACCACCGATTCAGCAGGCGAGATTGGAGGCCGGACCGTCACCGGTGACCGAGACTTGACCCTCCTCGATCGCCCGCGCCAGCCGCACCTCCGCCGTCCGCCGGTGCTTGTACAGCCGATCCGCCGGCACGCCCAGGCGCTGCGCGTACGCCCGCAGCGCCTGCCCCTCCAAGCGCGTTGCGTTGATCAGCTTTGCTTCGTCCGGGGTGATGACATGGCACCGGACGGCCTCGGCGAGCACCATGAACGGCTCGCTGTCCAGGGCCACGGGCTCCGGCAGGTCGGTGCAGACCTCGATGGAGGCCAGTTCCCGCGCCCGAACTTGAAGTGCGCCCTTCTTCGCCCACAGCAGCAGCCGAGGTAGCATGTTCGGCCGGTCGAGATCGATCCGGCGGAGCTGGGCGACGAAATACGTCACCATCTCCGAGACGATGTCCTCTGCCACGTGTGCCGAGCAGCTCTGCGTGCACCGCGTGGCCAGGTTCTTCAGTCCCGGCATAGCCACCCCCACGCACCCGATCACCCAGGCGGGGCCGTCGCACCGCGAGCGCCGCACGAGATGCGCCCAGACAGTGTCCTTCAGATCGTCGTCCGCCTTCGGCGAGAGCACCAGCGCCTTGACCTCACCAAGATCGATCGGACGCTGGGGCGCCCCACGCCCGATGGAGCGGCCATCTATCGAGAGCGGGTTCGGACCGATGATCAGGAGTTGAAAAGCCCTGTCCGCTGCGTTCAGAGCATTCCGGTGGAAGGTCTTCGATGCTGTGCTGTCTTGTAGATCGATGGCCATGGTGTCCCCCGTAGGTCGCGTCGGATCGGTCGATCCAGGTCTCGACCACCAGGTGGGAAGAACGGCGAGTACCAAGGGCGGCAGCGGGGACACCATCAACCGCCGCGGAGGCTCCCATTGGGCCTTTGACCAGGGGCAATGAGCAGGCCCCGAACTCATGCTCAAGATCCTGCCAAGCTGGCCAGACCGTACCTGACCTGCTGCTGTACGTCTCATTGCGTAGGCTGGCAAAGCCCTCGCCAAGCAGCCGCGCGCGGTGCGACGTGATCCAGACGGGGTTGCGTCCAACCGGCAGGTGTACTACCTGTGCAGCCCGCCCAGTACGCCATCCTTAACGAGCGCGCCCATCCCAAGGTCGTTCGCCTTCGGGAGGCGGGGACTTGGATGAGGTCGATGGCTGGCTGGGGACCGCGTTCGGGCCGGACAGGCTGGGGCACACGATTGCGGCGATTGACTGACCGACGTTACGAACTGGAGGGTTGATTCCGGACGAAGTAGCGTCGGTGAATGGTGGTGTTGAACCAGTTGACGTCCAGCCGGTGCTCCGCCAACGTGAACGCGAGTTCCAGGAAGGCCCCCTGCCGTTCGTCATAAGGATGCGGCGGGAACAGCGGCAGGTCCCCCAGGCGGTCGTCGAGACCGTGAGGATCCTCACCTCCGGCGAATCGAAGGCCGCCGCTGTCGACCACGGTCAGGACCCGACCGTCGACCGCCCGCCGGAGGCTGAGCCGCGTGTTCAGGTTGGCGAACAGGTTGAGGACCTCGACCCCATCGGCTGAAATCTGCTCGATCTTCACCTTGCCATGCCAGCCCAGAGGCTCCATCACGACGACGCGGTCACCCGCGCGTCCGCATACGATCACGTGCGGCGCGTTGTGGCCAGGGTATGACGGCAGCTCGCCTCTCGCCTCGGCAATGGTGCACTCACGGACGTCGTCCAGGGTCGCGCCGAACCGCCGCGCGACCTCGTCCGGATCGGCGAGTTCGACCCAGGTGAGGCAGCAGTACTCGGCCAGACCTTCCCCTGCGAACAGGCGGTAGTTCTCGCCGAATCGCCCGCCGCCCGAAATCCCTGGCCACATGTGCTTCCTTCCCAGCTGCAGATCGTCCTGTTCGCCCACCACCGGGTCCGTAGGCGAACAGGACGTTACCAGCGTCTATTGCGCGGGTGGACTGCCCGACTTGATTCGGACCCAGAACGGGTCATTGTCCAGGATCCTGCAGTACGCCATGAAGTGCGACATGAGGCCACCGGCCGCTCTGTTCTCCGTCTCGTTCACGTAGACAACGGAGTAATCCCACTTGAGGGACGCGGTCCCTTCCAGTGTGGCGTTGAAAGGGAACTCGTCATAATGCGTCTTGGCCGCGGTCTTGGTGGCCTGCACGGTCGGAGTGGCGCACGTAAGGTCTTTCAGCGTGACGTTGTCCTCCCAGAGGGAGTCGATCCTTCATATAGCGATGCAGCGCCTGACCTTGCGGCAGCGGCCATCCCTACGCTGACATTGCGGCCATCGTAAAACTCGATCGAAGCGAACTTATGCCCTTTGATCCGGGAGACGGGCCTAGTCGAAGTTGGGAGATGGGAGGGGCAGAGCCGAGTATGGGGTATGCAGCAACTCTGGTTCCAGCCGTATGCCGCTCTCCAGTTCGGTCACAGCAAGGCATGCTGCGACGAAGTTCACTGTCGCCTCTGCTTCTTCGCTGTCATAGGCGCGTGCGAGTAATTCAGCGTAAGGGCGCAAGGGGCCGAGGAGTTCTGTCCAAGGGGTGAAGGGAAGATTGATCGGCTCGGGATACTCGAGCTTGCCTTGTCCTCCCCCATAGTCGGCGTACATGCTTGCGTTGCCGTTGATGTCGAATGCCACGTACCAGTGCCGGAAACCGTCGCCGCCCAGTTGATCGGTTACCTGCTTGCGTTCCGGCGTGGGGTAGACCCCGTCCAGTGTGACGACGCCGACGCCAACCTGGTAGAGGCGGATGCTGTGGCCGCTGTGCGGTACGGTTCCAGGACCCTCTATCTCTATGGGGTCGAACCCCATGCGACGCACAGCCTCTTCGATGGTGAGTTCGCCTGAGTTGGGCAGCGTGACCGTGTATGCCATGTCCTCGCCGAGATAATCCAGAATGTCCGAGTAACGGGCGACGGCCTCATCCAACACGTCGATCGCCTTTCTCTGACAGGAGAGTCCCTCAGGACCCAAGCGTACCTATGGTTCCTGAGGGACCTCTATCTGGCGCTTAGATGCTAGTGCGGATTTTGTCCGGGGACGTACGCCTCTACCCAGAAGTGATCATAGGTGATCTTCCGTCGAGTGCCGTCTTCGCCTAGGATGCGCTGGCTTTCATAGAAGGCGCCAAGACGTATCCCGTCTTCGGTGTTGCGCTTCCACCACACGGGTCTAATTGAGTAGGCGTAAGCATCCGGGCTGTTCACGCGCTCGACGCTGACCCATGTTCCCTGCATGGTGGACTGGAAGGGAAACTCATCGCACTCATATACCTTGTGCTTCTCCCCCTTGCCGAGTTCGGCATCTCTGCGATCGTAGTCCTTGAATAGGAGGCGGCACATATTACGGCTTTTCGTATTATTCTTTTTCCTCCAGTCTGCGTTGACGTTTCGGCTGAGTGGCCCACTGGCACTTAGCCAATGCCCCGGAATGCTTTTATCGATCCTCTTGGGGAGCGTGAGATCTTTCTTGTGTTGGGCCGTCCAGATATGAGATGCGACGCTCCGATATGCCATGTTCACGTTATCTGGGTCGCCCATGTCGCTCCAGGGGAGACCTGGCCGGGTCTCAGTTGTCTCGTAGACTGCTGCGACCTTGTCGAAGATGCAACCGCTCCCGTAGTGCCTGGTGAGGTAAAACGCGGAATCGCACCGCGCTTCGGGCTTGGCGTCGGACCAGTAAGTCTTCGGAGGGGTGCTGGAAATTCCGTCGAGCCATATTTTGGCGTAAAACTTCGGGAAGCAGCGCTCGATCTTGTCGATTCCCCTGCCGTTCGCCTCATCGGAAACTACGGTGAACTCAACAACCTTTCCGTCTCGCCATTGCTGCCATAGTCCCTGTACGTATGAATCGCCGGCTATCTTGCAAGCGGTGTCATAGGTGCTGGCCCCGAAGCCGATCATCGCCTGCCTGTTATAGACACCGCCGATCGCGGTTACGTTCTTCAGGGAGATCCTGTAACGGCTGAAGCGGTCTTTCGTAGGAGTGCCCTCGCCGTTGCCGCCTGCAGTTCCGATGATGGTGGCGTCGGCGGTGATCCCGTTGACGAAAACTCCGGGACGGGAACCTATCTGGGCATCGCCGCGGGCGACCTCTTGTATGGCGCACCAGGTGTTGCGGTTCATGTAGTAGCCGTCGGTACCGTCCGTTGCGCCGGTTCTGGCTTGCTGCTCGTGCCTCCAGCACTCCTGTACACGCGAATCGTCATCCGCGATAGCAGCGGCAGGCGTGGGAGCAATGCCGCGAGGGTCGTTCGATGTCTTGTCGCCAGTGGCGCCTTGCTCAAGATCTACAACTAGGCCAGCCCAAGGCGACCACGCACCTTTATCGCCTGCCCTCGCCCTCCATCTCACTTTCTCGCCGTCCCGCAACAGTCCCTTGGGGACCTGCAGTGTCACCTGGGAATCGTTGGGCTTGGCGGTGGCCTGCCCGGACCAGATCAGCCGTCGGTCCGTGATCACCTTTCCGGCTTTGAACGATTTGGTGGGCTTGCCGGCGATCTCCACTTCCACCTTGGCCTCGCCGTTGCGCCCGATGGTCAACCAGGTGGTCAGGTGCGGGGTAAGGCTGTAGGTGACTGTGACGCCGTCCGCGGTCCGGCTGTCGCCGATGACCAGCTTCTGGATCTCGGGGGCGGAACTCGTCGACAGTCGGCGGGCCGTCACACCCGCTGCGGCGGCGCCGACGGGGGTGTTCATGTCAGCCTGGATTTGCGCCGCAGTTTGGACGACGTTGTAGATGCGTACCTCGTCGATCAGACCGTCGTAGAACTCGTCACCCCAGAAGTTGTTGCCGCCGATGTGCAACTCGCCGCCGTCGTCAACGAGGTCACCGCTGACCTGAGCCTGGTCGACCTGGGTGCCGTTGACGTACAGGGTTGCCATGCTGCCGTCATACGTGAGTGCTAGGTGACTCCACTGATTCAAGGTGAGCGTGGTGCCGCCTTCCACCCCGCGTGGACCGTCGGCAGTTTGCAGCCAGCCCAGCGGGTACGAGCCTTCGAAGGAGGAGTACAGGGCGTAGGGACCGCCATCTGCGCTCTCCTTCATCAGCACGGTGTCCATGCCGTCCACCGTCGCAGGTCGCACCCACGCCGAGAGCGTCAATGCATTGGTCAGGCGTAGTGACTCGGCGTGCGGGACGGTGACCCAGCTGGTAGTGCCGTTGAAGGACAGGGCCTTGCCGTGCTTGCCGCCCGTCGTCCAGGTGGTGTCGGTGGCCGCTCCGGTGTTGTTCTGCCCGGAGGAGTCACCCACGGTCGTGCCTGAGCCCTCGTTCATGCCGTAAGCGGCCACCAGGCCCGGAACTGTCGGCCGGGCCGTGACGGTGACCGAGATCTCGTTCGAGGACGGGCTGAGGTTGCCGGCGGCGTCGGCGGCGCGGACCTGGTAGTAGTACGTCCCCGCGGCGAGGCCCGCGTCGGTGAACGTGGTGGTTGGCGAGGAGCCGATCTGGTTCGCCGCGGACGGGGTGAATTCCGGCGTCGTAGAGCGGTGAATCGTGTAGCCGGTCACGCCCACGTAGTCCGTCGAGGCCGTCCAGGTGAGCTGCGCGCTGCCGGGACCGCCCGTGCCAGTTAGCGAGCCCGGTGCGGTCGGCGCCTGCGTGTCCGGCGGCGCCACCTCGCCGATAGGGGTGTTCATGTCGGTCTGGATTTCAGTAGCGGTCTGGGCGCGGTTGTAGATGCGCACCTCGTCGATCAGGCCGCGGAAGTACTCCTGCCAGACGACGTTGCCGCCGATACGCAACGGGCTCCCGTCGTCGTAGAGGCTGCCGTTCAGCGTACTCTGGTCGACCTGCTGGCCGTTGACGAACAACCGCAGGGTGGCGCCGTCGTAAGTGAGCGCCAGATGGCTCCAGTTGTTCACCGGCAAGGGTGAGGTTCCATCGGCCGTCGAGTCGGTCGCAGGATCGGTTTGCACCCAGCCGGACGGAACCGCACCGCCGTTGGCGGCGTAAAGGGCGTAGGAGGCCCCGTCGGCGTTCAGTTCCTTGGTCACCACGCTCTTCCAGGGGGTGCCGGTCACCGTGGTCGGATTGACCCAGGCCGACAACGTCATCCCGGTCGTCAGGCGTAACGACGCAGCGTGCGCGACCGTGACCATGCTGGAGGAGCCGTTGAACGACAGAGCCTTGCCGTACTTGCCGTTGGCCCAGGCAGTGCTATCGCCCATGCCGGGGTTGTTCTGCCCGGAGGAGTCGGCCACGCTCGTGCCCGAGCCCTCGTTCATGCCGTAGGCCGCCACCAGCCCCGCCACAGGCGTAGCGCCACCCGCCGTAGTGAAGGTGGCGGCATAGTCGGTCATCACGTTGCCAGCAGCGTCCCTGGCCGCTCGGACTTCGATGCGGTAGCGCTCGGCTCCCTTCAGAGAATGCTCGGGCTTAAGAATCCAACCCTGATCACTGGGTTCGATTTCCTCCGTCTCCGGGTCGTCACCGATCGGCGTAACGCTGAAGCTCACATCGGTTGCGGCGGAGTCCTTAAGCACGAAGGTTTGACCCGTTACCGATTCCCCGAATGCCACCCGGATCTCGGTATCGGTGGGAACGTTGGTGTCACCGTCAGCGGGATTCGTCAACACTTGAGGAGCCACGGTGTCGGGTGCCGGATCAGATTCGTCCGGGACATCCTCGTAGCCCTCTCCTTCGGATTCCCCGAACTCCTCTAATTCTTCCTCAGTCAAGCCCGGCGGCGGCTCAAGCTCGTTCGCATCGACCTGACTGCGTATCGGAGAGTTCAAGGCGGCCTGCCGGGCCTCCTCGTCGGTGGGGTTAGTAAAGGGTGGTATCTCCACCTCCGTTTGCCGAGCCTGCTGCGCAGCCAGGTCGGCTGGGGTAGCGCCCCAGTGACCGTACTGAAATGTTCCCACCTCGACGGTTTCGACAGGGGCAGGCTCGTACTCGATGAAGAGGACGGGGCCGCGGGGGGTGAAGGGGTAGGTGTCGTAGCCGCCGTATTTGTCGGAGCGGTAGGAGCGCCAGTTCTGGGCGACGGTTTCGGTGGGGGAGGTGAGCCGGACGCCATCGTCGGGCTCGCCGGCCACCCATTCGCGCACCATGTCTTCGATGGAGTAGTACAGTTCGCCTTCCCCTTCGGGGCAGGGGATGGTCGCGCTGTAGGCGCCTCTGTTGCCGACCTGGCCGTTGACCGTTACGGATGGCTGGTTGTTCCAGGTCAGCGTGTTGACGGTCCAGGGATCGGTGATGCGGTGGGCGACGATGCCGGGGTTGTCGTCACTGCAGGTGTGGGAGTTGTAGTTGTGCAGGCGCAGGTCGGCGTTGGTGATCGTGGCGCCCATAAGTGGTGTGTCATGGATGTTGAAGCGGATGTAGGCGCGGTGGGTGCGGGTCCCGCTGTGTGAGCGGCCGGTGGTCAGGGACTCCAGCAGGGCGTTGTCGTCGCCGTTGGGCAGTACGTTGCTGACGTGGGTGTCGCCGGCGATGCCGGTGCCCTCCCAGATTTCCGAGGCGGTGGTGACCGTGACCGGGTAGGTGACGGCGGGATCGGTCAGGAAGTCGGCCTTGGCGATGAGGACGACGCTGTCGCCGTCCACCGTGGCCTTCGCCTGGCCGACGTGCCCTTGGTCAGGGCTGGCCATGGCGGCGGCGTCCAGCATGGGCGCGGCCGACAGGTCGTCGACCTCTTTGCCCTTGGCGTTGGGTACGCCGGGGGTCTTGTCCGGGCCCTTGCCCAGTTTGAGGCCGTCGGGCAAGCGCATGGGCACGCGCAGTTGGAGGTCCTCAGCTGGCCGCTGGCGGATGACGACGTCGTGGCGGAAGCCGCTCGGGGTGACGGTCACGACCAGGTCGGTGCCGCGGCCGTAGGCGTCGGGGTAGGTGGCGATGTTGTTCTTGACCACCGGTTCGGGCAGCCTGTCGGGTGCGGCGATGGCCGCCTTGCCCTGGGCGCCGGTGTAGGTGACGGCGTCGATGTTGCCGCCCGCTGACAGGGTGAGGTCGCCCAGGCTGGATTTAGGCCGCAGGACGCCGTCTTTTTCGATCAGCCGGGTGTCGATCGGCTGCCAGGCGCCGTCCTTTTTGACCCGGATCGGGCTGCTGGTCAGCTCGGCACGTATGGTCTTGCCGTCGGGGTTGGCGAAGTAGGTACCCGTTTCTGAGCGCAGCGCCTCGATCTCGACGCGCTTGTTGTCCTTCTTGGCCTGGGCGAGCGCGGCGCTCGTCGGCGTGCTGGGGGCGGTCTGCAGGGTGGTGGGGGATGGCGTGGGGCCC
>NZ_SMKP01000023.1:0-77821 GCF_004349015.1 Nonomuraea diastatica | reverse complement strand
CGTTTCCCGCCGCCAACCGCGACCCTGCCTTCGCCGAGGATCCCGAGACCCTCGACATCAGCCGGGGAGCCGCCGGTCATGTCGCCTTCGGCCACGGCGTGCACCACTGTCTCGGGGCGCCGCTGGCGCGAATGGAGATGCGCATCGCCTTCCCCCTCCTGCTCCAGCGGTTCCCCGGCCTCGCCCTGGCCGACCCGCACGAGCAGGTGGACTTCCGGGTCTTCAGCGTCGTGTTCGGCCTGAACGCGCTACGGGTGACCTGGTGAGCCCACGGGTCTTGGGGGTCGGCACCACCCGCGACGATGACCGGATCACCGCGTGTGGCGAGAACCCGGCGCTCTGGCGATCGCGGCGGGCTTGGTGGGCGCGTCGATGGCGCGACCACGCCCAAGGCGCCGGACGTACGAGCCGGGATTCGTGCCGTCCGCAACCGGCGGACGGCGTCCTGCCCTGAAAGGAGGTGTGGATGATGCGACGCGACCCCATCTGGAGCTGACGAAGTGATCCCGCGGTGGAGTGGTGGCGTCTGCAACGAGGCAGGCGGGTCACCACCCACCGCGGGGAGCCGGCGCCCGCCCGCTCGTGATCTGTCCGGGACGCGACCAGAGCACCACACCAATGGATCTCTGGGCGCGCGGTTGCATCCAAGCGTGGGTCAGCCGGTGACCCAGTCCATGTGTTCGATCCAGTGGTCGAGCAGTGCCCGATCCCCCTGCAGTTCCAGCGTAGGAGCCGCCTCCAGTGGGCGACGCCTGCTGATCACGAGCAGGAGATCGACGGCTGGGCCGCGTACCGCGACGTCCGCCTTGGTGTGCGTGCGCTCCAGCGCGACCATGTCCGGTTCCCGGCGGGCCACCCACTCCCCAGGCGCGTCGGTCGCGTGGAAATGCAGGGTCTGACCGCCCCCGCGCATCGCATCGGCGAAGCCCGGCCTGTTCTCCCAATAGCCGCGGGAAGTCATCGTGTCCAGCCAGTCCTCGATGGCCGCAACGGCAAGCTCCGGCGCCAGCTCGTACCGCATGCCGAGCGCCGCAGCCGCGTCTGCGCGATGGATGCAAGCCTCGCCGAACAGCCGACGTGACCAGAACGGCACGCCTGCGGCGCCGCCCGACGGATCCCACACCGGCGTGTCATCGGAGACCGATGCGAACGCCTGTCTCGCCTCGGCCGCGCCGTCGCTCAGCCAGGCGCGCCACTGGCCCGAATCGGTCGGGCCCGGAACGTAGCCGGCGTACGCTCTGCTCGGGTCGGTCATCTGCTCACCCACGAGCATTGCCACCATACGCTGTGTCCCGCCGACATGGTCGACAAGATCGGCCAGCGTCCACTCCGGACATGTCGGCACCAGGGCCGCCGCATCCCTGCCGTGCACCCAATCGGCAAACGTGCTCGTCTGCTCGACAACGGCCTTCAAATACGCGGATGTGTCCATCGCTGCACCTCCAAGTGCTTTGTGATCTTCCCGTTGGTTGTCGTGATGAGTGGGTCAGTTCGTCTTGCCTTGGCTCCTCGGCCAGGCCGGATCAGCCGGTCGCGGGCCGGTAGCGCAGCCACACGACGCCCGACCGGTACGGGGGTCGCGGCCACCAGTTGAAGGCGGATGGGGCGACGCCGTCAAAGATGCGCGGGCCCGTCGCCCATAGCATGGGATGGACCCGGAGCCAGAACTCGTCGACCAGTCCCTGACGGGCGGGAGCATGGGCGAGCTCTCCGGCGCCGGAGACGATCAACTTGCCGCTGTGCGCGTTCTTCGGCCCCGCCACCGCCTGGTCGAGTTCACCACTGATGAGGGTGCGTTCCATTCCAGCGGCTCCGTCAGTGTGCGCGACGCGACGTATTTCGGCAGGGCGTTGATCCGGCCGGCGAAGCGCCCGAGCACGGGGTCCTCCGTCAGTTGAGGCCAGACGGAGCTGTCCCATCGGGGGTTCTCCGATCCGGCGTTCATGGAGGGGAGCGGGTTGGAAGGCGCCCGCGAACGACGGCGCAGCTCCAGACCCAGGGATGGACAGGCGACGTCCAAGCCGTTCGCCGCTACCCGAACCAGTTCCGTCCCGCCGACGGCCGCACCCGAGCGGCCAGGACCCACAAGTCCACCCGCGGCACCCACAGCCCCAGCGCCGCCGCGTGGTCCGCCGGCTCATGACCCGCCCCGGCAACCTGAGCAGCACCGACACCACTCACCTGCAGCGCATCCTGGAGAGCGGCCCCGGACTTGCGCCACCGCCCGACACGTCCGCGTGTTCGCCCAGATGATGTCCGAGCTCCAGGGACACCACCTCGACGCGTGGATCGCCGCTATCCGCATCGACCTCCTACCCGCCCTCCACGCCTTCGCCAACGGACTCCAACGCGACCACGACGCCGTCCGCAACGGACTCACCCTGCCCTACAGCAGCGGCGCAGTCGAAGGCAGAGTGTGCACACTCAAGTTCCTGAAGAGGCTCATGTTCGGTCGCGCGAACTACGATCTCCTGCGCGCCATGGCTCTCCACAACTGAGATGAGATCACCTAACGTGATTGCTCCCCACTGATCGCGCCCGAGCCGAATATCGAGATCGTTCACACGGCCGCTCGCGCCGCCGTCAACGAAGTCACCGTCACCGGGTAGACCGGCTTCAAAGAAGCCCGGGTCCGACGCCCCATGGCAGTCTAGATGGCTGGCCGGGCCGATAAGGCCTAGTTCTTATACAGCACCATCTGGAGCGGGAGTGTCCAATTGTACTTAACCGTACAGTCCCCTCAGGGTGAGCCGGCCGTCACGTCGTTGACCGGGCTACGGGCGCTTTGCCCGGTCAGGACCCGTACGGCCTCTTCTGCGGCGATGCGCCGCACTGTTGTGATGGCCTGCTCGGAGTAGTAGGCGGCGTGGGGGGTGATGATCACGTTGGGCAGCGCGAACAAGGGGGTGCGCGGACGCCAGTCGCGCTGTTTCGCGGGCTCCTCCTCGAGGTCGTCCAGTGCTGCTCCCGCGATCCATCCCTCGGTCAGTGCCTGGTAGATCGCCGCATCCTCCACGATCGGGCCACGCCCGGTGTTGATGAGGATGGCGGTCGGCTTCATCGTGCGAAGCGTCGTACGGTCGAAGGTGTGGTGTGTCTCGTGGGTGAGCGGCGCCTGGATCACGAGATAGTCGGCGCCTTCCACGAGTTGGTCGAAGGACACCGGCCGCACCTGGCGCGATCGGATCTCGGACTCGTCGAGGAACGGGTCGTGCGCCCAGACCTCAACGCCGAACACCCTGGCGCGTTCGGCGATGAGCTGTGCGATGAAGCCGAAGGACAGCAGCCCGAACACCCGTCCCCGCAGCCGCCAGATCGGCTCCCCGCTCTGCCACTGCCATACGCCCTTCCGGGTCGCCCGGTCGTATACGCAGATCTTGCGGGCGGCGGCCAGCCAGAGCGCGACGGCGTGATCGGCGACCTCCTCGGCGCACCACTCGTTCGGCGCGTTCGTGACCTGGATGCCCCGCCGGGTCGCGGCGTCGACGTCGACGATGTCCACGCCCGTGCCGTAGCGAGCGATCACCCGGCACCGGGTGAACGCGTCGATGGCGCGAGAACCGACCCGAACGTACTGGGTCAGCACGCCATCGACGTCCCGGCCCTTTTCGATCACCTCATCCTCGCTCTTGCACTGCGCGGCGAGCAGTTCGAATCCGGCGCCCTCGACGATCGCGCGTTCGATGTCCACATCGCCGAAGTCGTAGTCGGCGATCATGATGGTGCCTCTGGCGTCAGTGCGAGTCACGGGGAATCCCCTTGGTGTGTACGAGATCCTGGTAGGACAGAGCCAGCTCCAGGCAGCCTCCGCTGTCCAGCTGTCCAACCGTGGAGCGATAGATCTCCTGCCACGGTGTCTGGTTTTCGAATACCGGCGGTGTGTAGTGAGCCCACCGCGCAGCGATCTCCTCATCCGGCAGAAGGACGTCGACGCGTGCGTTGTCCATGTCGATGCGGATACGGTCGCCGGTACGCAGGATGGCAAGATTGCCCCCGGCCGCGGCCTCGGGGCTGGCGTTGAGAATGGACGGTGCATCCGAGGTGCCGCTCTGGCGGCCGTCACCGAGGGTGGGCAACGTGGTGATGCCTCGCCGGAGCAGCGCGGCGGGGGTCTCCATGTTCACGACCTCGGCTGATCCCGGATAGCCGATCGGCCCGGTGTAGCGGATGACGAGGATGCAGCCCTCGTCCAGGCCCAGTTCGGGATCTTCGATGCGGGCGTGGTAGTCCTCGGGCCCGTCGAAGACGACGGCGCGATAGTCGGACACCGCGCGGAGGTCGTCGGTGAGGACCGAGCTCTTCATGACCGCGAAGTCGAACAGGTTGCCCGTCATGATGAGAAGGCCGCCGCGCGCGGCGAGAGACTCGTCGAAGGGACGGATGACCGTCGGGTCGGCGGACGGGGCATCGGCCAGGTTCTCGGCCACGGTACGGCCGGAGACGGTCACGGCGTCGCCGTGCAGGTGCCCTGCCGTCAGCAACGACCGCATGACGGCGGGGACACCGCCGGCGCGGTAGAAATCCTCGCCGAGGAACTCACCGGCGGGAGCGACGTTCGCCAGCACCGGGATGTCGGCTCCGACTCGTTGCCAGTCCTGGATCGACAACGGCACCCCGACGTGTCGCGCGACGGCGTTGATGTGGATGGGCACGTTGGTGGAGGCGGCGATGGCCGAGGCGACCACGATCGCGTTCTCGAAAGCCCGCAAGGTCATGATCTTGCGCGGAGTGAGGTCCTCGCGCACCAGATCCACCGCTCGACGGCCTGTGTCGTAAGCCATCTGCGCTCGCCGGCGATATGGGGCCGGGATCGCCGCGCAGCCCGGTAGGGACATCCCCAGGGCCTCGGCCAGACTGTTCATCGACAGCGCGGTGCCCATCGTGTTGCAGTGACCGATGCTGGGCGCGGAAGCGCACACGCGCGCCATGAACTCGTCGTAGTCGATCTCCCCGGTGGCCAGCAGCCGCTTCGACTGCCAGATCACCAGCCCTGAGCCCGACGCGCCTATCCGCTCGCCCTGGCGATAGCCGTTGAGCATCGGCCCTCCGGACAGGACGATCGCCGGGATGTTCACCGTCGCCGCCGCGGCCAGGCACGCGGGCGTGGTCTTGTCACAGCCCGTCGTCAGCACGACTCCGTCGAGTGGATACCCGTAGAGCACCTCGACCAGCCCGAGGTAGGCGAGGTTGCGATCCAGCGCGGCAGTCGGGCGTTTGCCGGTCTCCTGCAGCGGATGGACGGGGAACTCGAGCGGGATGCCGCCACCGTCGCGAACCCCGTCCTTGACCCGGTCGGCGAGGTCGAGGTGGTGGCGGTTGCAGGGAACGAGGTCGCTCCCCGTCTGGGCGATGCCAATGATCGGCCTGCCGGACCGGAGCTCGGCCGGAGTCAGCCCGAAGTTGAGATAGCGTTCGAGATACAGGGCCGTCATCTCCGGATTGCCCGCGTTGTCCCACCAGACCTGGCTGCGCAGGCCGCCCGTGGCGCGCTCCGGCGACGGCATCAGCTGCTCCTCACTCGGGCGGGCCCGTCCGAGCCGGCCGGATATTCGACAAGCGGCACCAGATCCCTGGACCAAGCCGACATGACCGGTTCGAGGACCCGCCAGGCCTCTTCGGCCTCGTCGGCACGGATGGACAGCGCCGCGTTCCCGAGCAGCACATCCGCCAGCAGCCGGCCGTAGGCAGGCAGTTCGGAGGGAGCCGGCTGCGCGGTGAGGGTGAGCGGGGCGAGAGTGCGGGCGTTGCTGCCGATGCCGGCAAGCGCCAGGGTCATGCTCTCCGGCTCCAGCCCGAAGCGCAGCACGTTGGGCACGGCCTCCTCGTCGAGGCCAAGGGGCAGGTGCGGTACGGGCCGGAAGCGCACTGCGACCTCTTTGCGGTCATGGCCGAGCGCCTTGCCGGAACGGAGCCGGAAGGTCGTGCCGGACCAGCGCCAGCTTTCGAGTTCCAGCTCTACCTCGGCGAAGGTCTCGGTACGGCGCCGCGGGTCCACGCCCTCCTCCTCGGCGTAGCACGGGACGTCGCGGTCGCCGACGCGGCCGGCCAGGTAGCGTGCGCGGTGAGTGCGGCGTACGACGTCGTCGTCGGTGAGCGGGCGCACCGAGCGGAGCACGTCGATCTTCCGGTCCCGCAGGTCGCGTTCGCCGAGGCTGAGCGGCGGTTCCATGGCCACCAGGCACAGCACCTGGAGCAGATGGTTCTGCACCATGTCCTTGAGCGCCCCAACGCCGTCGTAGTAGCCCGCCCGGCCCTCCAGGGCAAGGGTCTCGTCCCAGACGATCTCCACCTCGGAGATGTGCGCGCTGTTCCAGATGGGCTCCAGGACGCGGTTGGCCAGCCGGCTGCCGAGCACGTTCTGGACGGTCGTCATGGCCAGGAAATGGTCGACGCGGAACACCGCCTGCTCGGGCACGACGCCCGTCAGCAGCCGGTTCAGCTCCACCGCGCTGTCGAGGTCTTCGCCGAACGGCTTCTCCAGCACGATCCGGCTGCCCGGCGGCAGGCCGGCGGCGCCGAGGGCGGCGACCACGCCGGGAAAGATCGCCGGCGGGAGGGCGAGGTAGACGGCGACGGACCCGCCACCGGCCACGAGCGAGGCGATGTCGGCGACGTCGGTGGCGTTCGCCTGCCGGTATCGGGCGGAGTCGGCGATCGCCTTCCTGGCCTCGGTGGGCTCCATCACAGCGTGCCGGTCGAGCTGGGCGGACGCCCAGCGGCGGAACTCCTCGTCGGTCCAGCCTTGCCGGTCGGCGCAGGTGAGTTCGAACCGGTCGGCGAGGTGCCCGCCCGCGCGCAGGGCGACCAGAGCCGGCAGCAGATAGCGGGCGTTGAGGTCGCCAGTGGCGCCGAATATGATGAGCCGGTCGATCATGCCGTGCTGCCTGCTTTCGCTCGTGCGAGGTTGACCCCACTGGCGATGATCCCGATGTGGCTGAACGCTTGCGGGAAGTTGCCCATGAATGCTCCCGTGGACGGGTCGATCTGCTCGGGCATCAGCCCGACCGCGTTGGCGCGGGCGCACAGCGACGTGTACAGGTCCTCCGCCCGGTCCTGGTGGCCCTGCAGGATCAGGTTGTCGACCAGCCAGAAACTGCACAACACGAAGGCGCCCTCATCGCCGGGCAAGCCGTCGGGCGAGTGCTCGTGCAGGTAGCGGTAGAGCAGGCCGTCACCGGCCGACAGGCGTTCGGCGATGGCCGCGGTCGTGGCCGCCATGCGTGGATGGTCGGCCGGGACGACCTTGCGCAGCGGCAGCGCGAGCAGGCTGGCGTCCAGGCCGCCGCCGTCGAGGTGCTCGCTCAGATACTGCTTGTCCTCGTTCCATGCCTGGTCCAGGATCAGCCGGCGGAGCTTCTCGGCGGTGGCGCGCCAGGTGGCGATCGGCCCGGACAAGCCGAGCCGCTCACCGATGGTCGCGGCCCGGTCCAAGGCCACCTGGCACATCCCGGTCGAGTAGGTGAAGACCCGGCCTTCGCTGCGTACCTCCCAAATGCCCTGATCCGGCTGCTGCCACGTGTGCGCGGCGGCCTCGGCCAGCTCCGCCAGACCGGACCACAGCGCGGGCTGGAGCTCGCGGCCGGGGAGCAGCCACTGGTCGGCGCAGTCCAGCACCTCGCCGTAGACGTCGTGCTGGCGCTGGTCGGCGGCGCCGTTGCCCCATCGCACCGGCGCCGAGCGCCGGTAACCCTCCAGGTCGGCGTCGTGGATCTCTTCCGGTACGGGGCGGCCGTCAAGGGTGTACATGATGCGCGGATGGCGGCTCTGCTCGAAGGCGTCGAGCACCCAGCCGAGGAAGGCGTCGGCCTCGTCCTCGAAGCCGACGCGGCGCAACGCGAACACGGAGTAGGCGGCGTCGCGGATCCAGGTGTAGCGGTAGTCCCAGTTGCGCACCCCGCCGATCGGTGCGGGCAACGAGGACGTGGGCGCCGCGACCAGTGAGCCGTTGCCCCAGTCGTCGCACAGCTTCAGCGTGATCACCGAGCGTCGGACCAGCGCTTCCTGCGGGCCGCGGTAGCTGCACTTGCCCATCCAGCGTCGCCAGGCCTCGGCGGTCTGCCGCAACATCGCCTCAGGGTCGAACCGGTGATGGCGGTGGGTGCGGCCCCACGACAGCACCACATCGAGGCGGTCGCCCTCCTGAAGGTCGTGCGCGGTGCGCAGGCCGGTCAACGGACGGTTGGAACGCAGATGCAGCCGCAGGTCAGGCCGCCGGGAGACACGCACCTCCAGACCGTCGTAAAGGGCCCGCGCCTGCCCGCCGCCGCGCGGCTCCAGCTCCGCCCGCAGCCGCACGGTGCCGGCCCGCACGACCGCGGACCGGACCAGTTCGCCCCGGCCGCCGCCCGCGTCGTCGCTCAGGTCGGCGCCGGCACGCAGGGCCAGCGCGTCGGTGATCTGGACCAGGCCGGTCGGGCCGCGCAACTCGGTCACCAGCACCGCGGTGTCCGGTTCGTAGAACTGCCGGGCCTCGCGCAGGTCGTCCACGGTCAACGTGAAGTGGCCGCCGCGCTCATCATCCAGCAGGCCGCACAGCAGCGGGTCGCTGTCGAAGCGGGGCAGGCACAGCCACGGGATCGAACCGTCGACGCCCACCAGCGCCGCCGTCGTGCCGTCACCGATGAGACCCAGATTCTCCAGCGCCAGATAGCCCTCCCGGCGGTGCACCGGGCGGAAGGGTGGATCGAGATCGAGCATGCCTTGCCTTCTCCTCCGTGCCGACGTGCACCAGCGGAGAGGGGGGCGCTCCTGGCGGGCGAACGTCGCGGCTGTCCGTTACCGAACGATGATCAGTTTCGTCACGAGAAGGTGATCAGCACTTTCACCATGTCGTCGAGCTTCTTGTCCGAGACCTCGAAGGCGCGCTCCATCTCGTCGAAGCGGAACGTGTGGGTGGTCATGTGCGTGGGATCGAGCCGCTTGCTCTCCAGGACACGCAGCAGCCGTTCCATGCGCAGCCGGCCGCCGGGGCACAGGCCGGTCGTGATCGTCTTGTCGGCCATCCCGACGCCCCATTCGATGCGGGGGATGCGCACGAACTCCCCTTCTCCGTAATAGCCGGTGTTGGACACCGTCCCGCCTGGTCTAGTGATCTTTATGGCGGTCTGGAAGGTGACGTCCGCGCCGAGGGCTTCGATGGCGGTGTCCACGCCCTGCCCCTGGGTCAGGTCGAGGACGCGCTCGACGACGTCCTCGGTGGTGAAGTCGACGATCTCGTCGGCACCGTAGTCGCGGGCGAGTTTCTGCCGGCTGGGCACCGATTCGACCCCGATGACCAGGCCGGCGCCACGCAGCTTGGCGCCCGCGGTGGCCATGAGGCCCACCGGGCCCTGGGCGAGCACGGCCACCGTCCCACCGATGGGGATGTTGCCGTTCTCCGCGCCCATGAACCCGGTCGAGAGCATGTCGGCGCAGTAGACGGCCATCTCGTCGGGGACGCCGTCGGGGATCTTCGCCAGGTTGGCGTCGGCCTCGTTCACGTGGAAGTACTCGGCGAAGACCCCGTCCTTGGAATTGGCGAACTTGAACCCCCCGAGCGGCCCGCCGGACTGTGACGGATGACCGTTCTGGGAGGCGAGATCGCCCCAGTCGGGAGTGATGGCCCCCACCAGAACCCGGTCGCCCGGCCGGAAGGCCGTCACCTCGTCGCCCACCTCGTGCACCACGCCGACGCCCTCGTGGCCGAGCGTCAGGTTCTCCCGCGGCCCGATGCCGCCCTGGACAGTGTGGGAGTCCGACGTGCAGATCAACGCAGCGGTCGTCCGTATGACGGCATCCAGCGGACCCGGCCGCGGGACGGGCTTGTCCATCAACCCGACCTGCCCGATTTCTCTCATCACGAACGCTTGCATCGTGCCCCCGAATGCTCCCCGTGTCCGGCGTCCCCGAAAACGCCGCAAACATGCCCAGCTCTACCCTGTCGATCTCGGCGTTTAACTTCGGTCCCTCCCCTGTGGATTGTCCGCGGAGGAAAGGCCGAACGCGGCCAAAGGGCGGTCATCCACCAGATGCGGGGACCGCCGCGCCGGATCCAGGGTCCGCAACTGCTCGGGGTTGGCACCCAACTGCTGGTCTGGGACGACGCCGCAGCGTCGGCTGGGCCCCATGCTCGGCATGCTGGGGTCTACTTGCCTGACTTGCCGTGACGACCTTCAATGCGACTGACCAGCAGGTTCGCTGGACAACCCCCGATGACGGCTGGAGCGGGGCGGCCGAGCGGTCGCGGGTGCAGACGATGGCCGACACGCGAAAAGGATGAAGGGCCCTCTCCCAGTGGCGGCTGTTGGGGAAGGGCCCGAGTCGTTCCGGCGCCGGCACTCACATCTTGAAGTGGGTCCAGCCCGCTCGCCAGGTTCCGTACTTGGTGGAGTGCGCATTCCCGCAGGTGCCGGAACGACTACACGTGTGTTTTCCCTGCTTCAGGCGGCTGACCTTGCCGCGTTCGAGGCCGTAGTAAGCCTGCCACCACTGCCAGTTGTTGGGCCCCGTCGCATACCTCTTACTGCATACCGCTTCGACGCGGGCGAGGTTGAAGGCCCGTTGCCGCGCGTAGCTGTATCCCGTGGGGATTCCGAAAATCATCTTGACGTGGCGCTCGTCGTATTTGTGGCGCGGAATGACGGTGTCGTACGCCTTCGTCTTGGACCCTTTTTTGCACGGCTTCCCGGCACCGCTCCATTTGGTGTAGAGGTGGTACCCAGGGGACGCGGATGCCACTGATGGGGCGACCATTGCCACGCCCGTGGCGATCATGGACGCTGCCAGTCCCACGGCGATCCTTCTGGCTGCTGACGTGGACGGTTTCCACATGATGCTGCCTTTCGTCGAATGACGCCAACGGCAGGACCATACAAATGTGCGGTATATCCGGGGTATGCCAGGCGGGGGACGGCGCGCGCGTGTCCCTGCAGTTCGCCTTCGGCAACTTCGGTGTGACCACGTCCGGTACGCCGCTGGCCGGGTCGGCGGTGTTGACCAGGGCGCGGACCTTATCCGCGCCACCTCCTTCAATACCGATCGTGCAGGGCTCAGCAGTTTCTCCACCTGGGCCGGCGCGCGCTATGACATTCGCGATCCGGTCTCTATTGATCATTCATGGGTGGGCGTGCTGCCCTATCGGGGCGGCTGATTGCTTTCTGAGCGACCTTGGTGAACCGCACGGGCCCGTC
Source organism: Nonomuraea diastatica (assembly GCF_004349015.1). Taxonomy (NCBI): domain Bacteria; kingdom Bacillati; phylum Actinomycetota; class Actinomycetes; order Streptosporangiales; family Streptosporangiaceae; genus Nonomuraea; species Nonomuraea diastatica. Next base: position 66,653 of record NZ_SMKP01000023.1, on the reverse strand, counting down.
GGAAGTCGTGATCACGTGGCCGGGAAAGGATTGGACGGGATGATGCTCGGGCTTGTAGCTTGCAGTTGACCGTGACACCGCCCGAGGAGGTGAGACCCATGAACGCTGCATCGCTGTGGGTGCTCCCCCTTCCCGTCACGGCCGGGCGATTGACGTAGGTGTCGCCGGGAGCGCCTCGCCAACAAGGCACTCCCGAAAGGCAACACCTATGCACTCTCAGCAGGTCACCGCCGAGCCGCCGTCGAACGACGGGGTCGAGCGTGACTCCACGGTGGGCGACGTCCCCGGAGTTCTCTGGTCGCCGGTCTCCGGCGCCGATCGTGCGCCCCTCATGTTCGATGTGATCATCGCCGGGTGCGGGCCGACCGGTGCGATGCTGGCCGCCGAACTACGGCTGCACGATGTGCGGGTACTCGTTCTGGAAAAGGAAACCGAGCCCGCGTCGTTCGTCCGCATCGTCGGTCTGCATATTCGCAGTCTCGAGCTGATGGCGATGCGCGGACTGCTGGATCGCATTCTCGACCATGGAAGACAACGTCCGGCCGGCGGTTTCTTCGCCGCCATCCCCAAACCCGCGCCCAAGGGCCTGGATTCCGCGTACGCCTATCTGCTGGGCATCCCGCAGCCGGTCATCGTTCATCTGCTCGAAGAACATGCGATCGCACTGGGTGCGCAGGTCCGGCGCGGTTGCGCGGTGAGCGGTTTCGAGCAGGACGACGAGGGTGTGACCGTCGAGCTGACCGACGGGGAACAGCTGCGTTCGCGCTACCTCGTCGGCTGTGACGGCGGGCGCAGTACGGTGCGTAAACTGCTCGGTGTCGGCTTCCCCGGCGCGCCCTCAAGGACCGAGACGCTGATGGGCGAGATGGAAGTGGGCGTGCCGCAGGAGGAGATCGCCGCCAAGGTGACCGAACTCCGCGAGATCCATCAGCGATTCTGGCTCCGGCCCTTCGGCGAAGGGGTCTATAGCGTCGTAGTCCCCGCCGCGCGAGTCAGCGACCGCGCGAAACCGCCCACCCTTGACGATTTCACACAACAGTTGCGCACCATCGCCGGAACCGATTTCGGCGTGCACTCCCCGCGCTGGATGTCCCGCTTCGGAGACGCCACCCGGCTAGCCGAACGTTATCGGGTCGGGCGGGTGCTGCTGGCCGGCGATGCGGCACACATCCATCCGCCCATCGGCGGCCAGGGCCTCAACCTGGGCGTTCAGGACGCATCCAACCTCGGCTGGAAACTGGCCGCACAGATCCGCGGCTGGGCGCCGGAAACACTGCTGGACACCTACCAGGCCGAACGTCATCCGGTCGCCGAGGACGTGCTGGACAACACCCGCGCCCAGATGGAACTGCTGTCCACCGAACCGGGCCCGCAGGCCGTGCGCAGGCTGTTCACCGAACTGATGGACTTCGACGAGGTGAACCGCTATCTGATCGAGAAGATCACCGCGATCGGCATCCGCTACGACTTCGGCGAAGGCCCCGACCTGCTCGGCCGCCGCCTGCGCGACATCGACGTGAAACAGGGCCGCCTCTACGGCCTGCTGCACCGCGGCCGCGGCCTGCTGCTGGACCGCACCGGACGCCTGACCGTCGGCGGCTGGTCAGACCGGGTCGATGACCTCGCGGATCCCACTGCGGCACTGGATGTCCCGTGCGTCCTGCTACGCCCCGACGGCCACGTCGCCTGGATCGGCGACGATCAGCAGGACCTGGACGACCACCTCTCCCGCTGGTTCGGCAAGCCCGCCAACTGATCTCGCCTGAGCAACCGAGAAGGAGATGCGAACACGCCTGTCTCGGGTCGAGATCACGGCGGGGACTGGTTCGTGTGGTCATGCCGCACAGACGTGGCGGGCGGTGGCCAGTCGTGCTGTCCGGGTCTCGACCAGGGCTCCGGCGAGTCTGGTGTCCGTGCCGGCCCGATGCGGTGAAGGTCTGACGCGGTGAAGGTCGGTGTGTGGCGGGGTCTGGTGGGTGGCGACGTGGAGCACCGTGCCCCTCTGACCGGCCCCAGCCTGGAGTCGCATCTGCGGTCGCCGCTGATGACCCGGCCCGACGTCGCATAGGTGACGGTGACCGGCGTTTCCCGTGATGCCCGACGCCGGGCCGGCCGACCGGCACAACGAAGGACCCTGTCGGCAACGGGCAAGGGGAACACTTCCAGCGTCCGGCCGCTGTTCGCGTCGTCCCGCTCACGAAGGTGGTCGGCGGGTGCCTCCGGCCTGGTCCGATGGCTCCGCGCACTTCTGGCAACCCGTCGCACCGAGGGCGGCCGCCCGCTCGCGACGTTGATTGTCAGGAATCCGCGCCCGCTGCCAGAACGGTGCGTCGCCCGCCACCGGTGGCCGCGCTCAGTCGCCGGCCAGGGTCCCGCCCAGAGGGGTGCGCTCGTAGCGTACGGATCGGCCGGTCCGCGTCCGCGTGACCAGGCCCGATTCGCGCAGCACGGCCAGGTGGCCGCCGACTGCGCCCAGGCTGAGACCCAGCTGGCGGACCAACTGCGTGGTCGTCGCCGGCACCGCGAGCGCCCGCAGCACCTGCGCGCGGTGCGGGCCGACCAGCCGCGCCAGCGCCGCCGCACCGCCCTGCGCAGGCGGCGGCCCGAGCAGGTTCGCGACGCCACGCGCCGGATACACCAGGGCGTACGGCCAGGGCGGCTCGACGTAGCTGATGAGGGTGCCGAAGACGGTCGGCATCAGCAGCAGTCCCTTGCCGCCCAGCCGGTGCCGCTCCCACTCGTTCCGAGGGCCGGTGCGCACCTCGATCACACCGTCGGCCCCCTCGGAGCGCCAGCCCACCCGCGGATCCAGGTCGGACAACGCCGCGGCCCAGCCGTACATGGCGAGGTGCCCGGCGCGGTGCACCAGGTCGCGTTCCAGCACCGTACGCAGCCGCGGCCAGTCAGGCTCGACCAGCGCGTGCCAGGTCGCCTCGATCGCGTCAGAAAGCCGGGTGAGCACGTCCGGGGCGGCCAGGATCTGCTGGACGTGGCGCGGCGGCGTACGCAGCCCGGCCAGGTTGCGGGCGATCTCAGCGCGAACCTGGCGCAGTGGGGTCGCCCGCACCGCGGCGAGTTCGACGGCGAAGTCGTCGCCGAGGCCCGAAGGCGGAGGATGGATGAAGTCGGCGTTGTAGCCGTCGCGGCGGAACAGCGTTGTCAGCGCCCCGACCGCGGGCGTCTCGCAGAGCAGCCGCGCGTACCGCGACGCGATGCGCTCCGCCCAGGGCCGCAGCGGGCCGGCCGGCTGCTTGCCCGCCGCGACCCGCAGCGCGTTCATTGCTTCACCCAGCGGTGAGATCGCGTAGCGGGTGTGCGCCACGTCGATCGGCCCGACTTCGATGGCAAGCATCTTTCGCCTCCACGCGAAAGCTTAACGCCTACGCCTGCACCGCCCCGAGACTGGCCCGCATGACGACGCTCCAGGCCGCACCGGCGCAGGCCACCTACCGCGAGGTGTTCGCGGTAAGCCAGTTCCGCGTGCTGTTCACCGGCTACACGTTCTTCCTCGGCGGCGAGACGGTGAAGATGCTCGCGCTCTCGGTGACCGTCTACGCCGGCACCGGCTCGCCCCTGCTGGCCGCGCTGGCCTACGTCGCCGGCTTCCTGCCCTACGCCCTAGGCGGCACGCTGCTGCTGGCGTACGCCGACCGGTGGCCGCCGCGGGCCGTGATGGTCGGCTACGACCTGGTCCGCGCCGCTGTCGCCGCTGTGCTCGCCGCCGGGCTGCTCTCCCCCACCGCGATGCTGGTGCTGGTGTTCGTCACCGGCATCCCCAGCGCGGTCGCCTCCGCGGCGCGCAGCGCGCTGCTGCCCGAACTGCTCGACGGCGACCGGTACGTGCTCGGCCGGGCTGTGTTCTCCATGGCCGCCGGCGGCACGCAGGTGCTCGGCTTCGCCGTGGGCGGGATGCTGATCGCGGCGTTCGGCCCGTACGGCGCGCTCTGGATCACCGTGGCGAGCTGCCTGCTGTCCGCCGCGCTGCTGCGCCTGCGGCTGGCCGAGCGGCCGCGGCGCGGCACGGCCGCTCGGTACGCGGTACGCGAGACCTGGCGCGTCAATCGCGAACTGCTGCGCCGGCCGGCGATCCGTTCGCTGCTGCTGGCCCAGTGGCTGCCGCCCGCGCTCGTGGTCGGCGCCGAGGGCGTGCTCGTCCCGTACGCCGTCCAGATCGGCATGCCGGACTCGGCCGGCCTGCTGTTCACCGCCGTGGCGCTCGGCATGCTCACCGGCGACCTCGCGATCGGCCGGCTGGTCACCCCGGAACGAAGGGAACGGCTGACCGGGCCGCTGGCACTGCTGCTCGGCGCGCCGCTGCTCGGGTTCGTGCTCACGCCCGGGCCGATCATCGCGGCGCTGCTGCTCGCCGTGTCCGGGTTCGGGGTCGCGTACCAGCTGGGGCTGGCCCGGCGCTTCCTGGAGGCGGTGCCGGAGGCGAACCGAGGCCAGGCCTTCGGGCTGGCGCTGACCGGGACCATGACGTTGCAGGGGCTGTTCGCGGCCGGCGGCGGGGCGTTGGGCGAGGTGTCGGCGCCCGGCCTGGTCGTCGGCGTGGCGGGCGCGGCGTCCCTGCTGGCCGTATTGGGTCTCTGGCGCGTGCTCGCGTCGCCGAGGACGTAGCACCGCATGAGGAGGGCCGATGTCGGAGGAGGGTTTGGTCAAGGGTGCAGACGCTCGCCATCGTCATCACGCGTAAGGAGGACGGTCAGCCCATCCACCTGACGAGCAATCCGCAGTCCGGCTTCGGCCGTCCGGCCTGCCCCTTCGTGACGCAACACCATGAGCTCCGCGTCCTTCGATACCTGGCTGCGGCCCAGCAACATCAGCCGGCCGAAGACCCGGAGCGCGATCGGATAGAGCAGGCGGACAACCACAAGAGGCGATCTTGACTGGGCAGACGGACCCCGTCAAACCACAGCTCAGAGCCATCGTGGCGGCGTTTGACGCGATGCAGGTGGTGCCCAGCACGCGAACGCGCGATGGCTGCGAGGATGTACTGACGCTGCCCGTTCGAGGTGACGGTCTCGATGAAGTCGCAGGCAGGCAGCGCGTCGCTTGGGAGCGCAGGAACTCTGGCCATGTGACCGATGTCCTCTCAGGGGACGGGTCGATGCCTTCCTGTTCCTGAGGATTTCCCAGACCCGCATGTCCACCGACCGGGGGTCCCGTCATACGGTCAAACGTCGTGCCGCGGACAGGCCGCAGCACAGATCAGGCGTGCCTCGATGAGCCGAGTGGGCAGGTCACAGCCGGGGGCGATAGCGGCGTGCCGAGATCGCCGAGGTCGAAGTGGTCCGTTCTCGCCGGCAGGGCCCGAACGGCCGATGCAGCTCCGGGCGCCACCGTCACGACCGCGTCGGCAGTCCTGAGCCGCATGCCCGGCTCGTCCGAGGTGTGGCGGACAACCCCTTCGGGGTTCACCTTCTCGTCGCGCATGCCGAGGCGACAGCCAACGAGGAAGCCAGCCTTCCTCATGGGGTTTTACGGTGGCGGTCACACACCACGAGAAGGGATCACATGTCGCCACCTCTTGTTCGCACGGGATCCGACCTACCGCCAGGTGAGCGTACGATCAACCCGTTCGCCATCGTCGACGGCGCAGCCGAACTGATCGTTTTCATCGAAGAGGTCTTTGACGGCAAGGAACGCGCCGAAGCCCGCACGCCGATGCCCTCAGGAGCACTGATCCACGCCGAAGTGCAGATGGGTGACTCCGCGCTCCTACTGGCCGACAGGCAGCCAGGCTGGCCTGTCATACCGGCGCTGCTTCAGGTTTACGTGAACGATGCCCAGCAGGTGCTGGACCGCGCCGTCGAACGAAAGGCCGTAGTGATCACCGAGGTGACGCCGTTCTACGGGGGTGAGGACCTGGCACGTCTGCGCGACCCGTGGGGCAACATCTGGTGGTTGTACGCCCCTGCAAGGGGCGGGGATGCCGTACCGCACTGGGAGGGTGGTTCGACCTACATGTTCGATTCGCTTGACGAGACGTTGCGCGGCATCGCCAACTCCGGCAATCAGCAGCCGATCCGCACGCTCCTGCCGTAAGGCGAGCGCTTCTCCGGCTCGCGGGACCGGATCGCTCCCGGTGGCTCAATCGATGGGAGCGATCCGGATGGCTAAGGTGGTAGGGGTCGAAACTCGCGCCCACGTGCTCGTCGCGATCGGGCGGTCGCTGCCGTCTTCCGGCCGTACGCCGCCACCTGGCCTGGATCGCAGGTGAGCGGTCCAGGCCGGACAGCTTGCTGGTCAGGCCGGGTGGAACCGGATGGAGGAGAACCTGTTGTCCCAGCCGGCGAGGTCCGGCGCCGCGCTCATCGGGGGAACGTACACGCAGGGCGTTCCGAAGTTGATCACGTTACAGAACTCGACGACATAGTCGGTCCGGTTGACGAACGAACTCACAGTGTCGTTAACCGACGCGGTGCCGACGTGGTAATAGTTGTTGCGCAGATCGCCATCGCCGGTGCTGAGACAATACCGCCCCGACGCATACTCCCTGGCCTGATAGACACAGAGGCTGCCGGCCGCCGCAGTGGCCACCGGCGCGTCGCCGCCCTCGATCGAGACGACACCCGGGAGTTCGGCGCGCTCGGGCGTGGCGGAGGCGGCACCGGACGTTCCGGCGACGCAGGCTCCGGCGATCAGCGCGGCGATGGTGGCCTTCTTCGTGAGATTCATCGCTTTCCTTTCTGTCATCAGCGGCGCCCGACGGATTTCGGGCACGACGAACCAAGGCGAGGTGCCCGGGTCGTTCAGCGAGGTCGACTCACTCCCCGGTCGTGACGGAGGCGGTGGCTTCGACGATGCGGTGGTCGGAGCAGGGCTTGTCGCGGTTGCCGCCGCAGACGTGCCCGATCGGATGGGCGTCGGCGCTGTAGCGGGTCAGCCGCTCGGCGGGGACGAAGATCAGATCGACCTTCCCCGACTGGCCGCAGGCCCCGAGCTTGTTGCTCTCGGTGGTCTGCTCGCCCCAGCCGGGGCACACGGCCTCGCGGTCGTCGAGCTCGTGGTAACGGCCGATGTTGCCGTGGTTGGCGTCGGTGTTGACCGAGGTGTCGTACCAGGTGTTCAGCAGCGGTGAGTCCGGCTGCACGTTGAAGTCGCCCGCGATGATCGGGACGTCCCCCCTGGAGCGGTAGGACTCCAGGACGCCGTGCACCCGGCCCAGCTGAGCGGACTTGTAGGCGGCGACGGTCGTCAGGTGGGTGGTGCAGAATCTGGTTCTGGGTTGCGCGGGGACGTGCGCGCAGAGGAGTTTGCGCTGCTTGCCCGACCCGTCGTAGGGCAGGGTCTGCCGCAGTGTGTCGCCCAGCGCGAAACGGCTGAAGATCGCGATGCCGATGCCGTGCCCGGCGCAGTAGCCGGGGTCGCCCGCCGCCGTCATCGGCTCGTAGCGGGCGAAGTTCGTGAGATTCTGCGGCCAGCCCATGCCCTGAAGGGCATCGATCACGGCGCCGTACTGGTTGCGGCAGATCTCGTTGATCGACACGAAGTCCGGCCCGCGATAGCTGATGGATCCGGCGATCGCCTGGATGATGCCGTTCGTGGTCGAGCCCAGATGCGAATGATGCCCGGCCATGTTCCAGTGCCAGATCTTGTACGTCGCGGTCGCGGAGGAGGCCGCCGACGCGGGAGCCGTCGGCAGGGCAGCGGTGGTGACGAGGAGCGCCACCACAGTCCACAACAGCCGCCCGAACCCCGGCACACTTGAGATCCGCATGAGGGCCGTCCCTTTCCTCGTGATCAGCTCTCAGCGATCCTGCCGAAGGGGGGTTTGTGCCACCAGGCAGATAGTGGACAAAGATCCCTCCTGATAGGACGGGCGTGGCCTCCGCCGTGCGGAACCGGCATCGACAAGTCGCAGGCGCTCAGGGCCGCAACTGCTTCGCGTTGGCGTCGATCGTCCACGCCGCCGGCCGCGACCAGCTCGCCGTCGAAGGGCCGGCCAAGAGCCGCGTTCGCTGATCCGATGCATCGGCCCGCGCGGTTCTGGCCGGTCCACTGGCCGCCCGCCGTCTACGCGTCAGCCCGCGGGGTGGTGAAACGAGCGATCCCCGAACATCCAGTGACGGTGAACACGATCTTTCCCGTGGTGCGGCCGGTCTCGCCGAGCTCGTGAGCCTTGGCCGCCTGCTCGAACGGCAGCACGGTGTCGACCTCGGCGCGCAGCCGCCCCGCCTCGACCAGCTCGGCGATCGTCGCCATCGCGGCGTTGTCCGGCTCGACGAGGACGAAGCCCGCCCCGGTCACGACCGCGACCCTTCCGGCCGGACACGAGACGTCTCGCCCCTGGTGACAGCGCACCTCAGAGCGTCGCCCAAGGCCGGAGCTTGTCGGGGTTCAGCACCGACCAGATGCGCTTGATCCGGTCGCCTGCGACGTCGAAGGCCAGCACCACCACGGTGACGCCGTCTTGCTGAAGCACCAGACCGGGCTGGCCGTTGACCGTACGCTCCAGGATCGCCAGGCCGGGTGCCAGGCCGGCGACGGTGACGAAGGCGCGCGCGATCCGCTCGCCTCCTTCCATCGGGCGCAGCATGGCGCTGACCAGGCCGCCTCCATCGGCGGTCCCCGTGGCGTCAGGGTCGAGCAGGCCCACGAGGGCGTCGATGTCCTTGGCCTCCCATGCCTGCTTGAACTCCCTGACGATGCCGGCCTGCCGGCCCGCCGGAGTCGCGGGACCCTGCGACGCGCGAATCCGGCGGCGGGCCAGCCAGGCCAGCTGACGACACGCCGCCGGCGTACGGCCGACGATCTCGGCCACCTCGGCGAAGGAGTAGCGGAACACATCGCGCAGGATGAACGCGACACGCTCGGCCGGGGATCCACTCGCCTACATAACGCTCGCGCCGGGCCCGCGCGGACCCGCGCAGGTCGAGGCAGATGCGGCCGTCATCCGGGCTGGCCGTGCCCTCCGGGCTGGTAGGCGCCGGCGGGCTGCTGGGTGATGATGTTCAGCCGGTTGACGGTGTTCATGATGGCGATGAGGCCCACCAGGACGGCGAGCTCGTCCTCGTCGTAGTGCTTGGCGGCGTTCGCCCAGGCCTCGTCGGTGACGCCGCCGGCCGCGTCGGCGACGCGGGTGCCCTGCTCGGCCAGCTCCAGGGCGGCCCGCTCGGCGTCGGTGAAGACCGTCGCCTCCCGCCACGCCGCGACCAGGTTGAGCCGCACCGAGCTTTCCCCGTGGTGCGCGGCCTCCTTGGTGTGCATGTCGACGCATACGCTGCAGCCGTTGATCTGGCTGACGCGCAGCGCCACCAGTTCCTGCGTCGCGGCGGGCAGGGACGAATCGTTCACGACCTTGCCCGCGGACAGGACGTGCTTCAGGAGCTTCGCCGCGATCGGGCTGCCGAGGAAGTCGAGACGGGCGTCCACGCTGTTCTCCTTTGTCGTGTTGACTGTTACACCCCCACCGACGAAACAGTCCGGCGAGATGTCACGGCCAACCGGATGTGACCTGCGTCTCCCCCGTGATGCCTCGGGCAAGTCCGATCGCCGGTGGGATGGTCTGTTCCAGGCGGAGGTGCCAGGACGACTCGCCGTGGACGGAGCCGCTGGAGACGTCCGGATCGCAACCGGCCCCGGCCCGCCGTCCGAACGGTGGCGCCGGCACGATCAATGTCTCGTGGTGAGGCCGCCCGCTAGCGCCTCAGCCCACGCAGCCGCGACCATGAGAGCAGGACGTGGACCCTGTCCGGCAGCCCCAGCTTGGCCAGGATGCTCGACACGTGCACCTTCACCGTGTAGCGGCTGATGACGAGCCGGGCCGCGATCTCGTCGTTGGACATGCCTTGGGCGATCAGCTCGCAGACCTGGCGCTCGCGGTCGGTGAGCCGCTCGGCGGCCGCCCACAGGGCTCGGTCCTCGTCGGTGGGCAGTATGGGCTGCAACGCCTCGATCATGCGGGTGGTCGCCTCGGGTGCCAGCACCGACTGCCCGGCCGCGACGATGCGGATGCCGTCGCGGATCCGCTCGCCGGGCGCGTCCTTGAGCAGGAAACCGCTGGCCCCCGCCTGCAACCCGGCGTAGACGTAGCTGTCCAGGTCGTACGTCGTCAGGATCAGCACCCGTGTCGGGCCGCCGGCGTTGCGCTCCACGATGCGGCGGGTCGCCTCGATGCCATCCATCCCCGGCAGCCGGATGTCCATCAGGACGACGTCCGGCCGGTGCTCGGCCACAGCCGCCAGCGCCGCCGCCCCGTCGCCCACCGCGCCCACCACCGTGAGGTCGTCCGCCGCTCCGACCAGCCTGACCAGCGCCTCGCGAAGGAGCTGCTCGTCGTCGCAGACCAGGACGCGGATGCCGGTCACGACAGGCTCCGCAGCGGCAGGGTCGCGCACACCTCGAAGACGCCACGATCATCGCAGACGCGGACCGAGCCGCCGAGCAGCTCGACACGTTCGCGCATGCCGACCAGTCCCACGCCGGCTCCGTTCCCGATCGTTCCCGACGTGCCGCGCACCGGGTTGGTGACCCGGATCGTCAGGCGTGCCGGCTCGTAGGCCAGCAGCACCCGCACCTCGACGGGCCCGGCGTGCTTGGCGACGTTGGTCAGCGCCTCCTGCACGACGCGATAGGCCGCCAGCTCGATGCTCGCGTCCACCTGCCGTACGTGTCCTCGGCGTGTCATCAGCACCCGGGGCCCGCCCGGAGGCAGGGCGGCCACCAGCGCGTCGAGCTGGTCGAGCTTCGGCGGCGGCGTCAGAGGGTCGTGCCCGGGCGGCGCCTCCCTGAGCACGCCGAGCAGCCGCCGCAGCTCTGCCAGCGACTCCCTGCCGGTGTGGGCCACGCGGCGCAGGGTGTCCTCCATGCTGTCGCGGGTGTCGGCGCCCGCCTCGGCGTCCACCACCATCGTGGTCACCGAATGGTTGAGGATGTCGTGCAGCTCCCGGGCCAGCAGCGCCCGCTCACGTTCCGCGGCCCGCCGCTCGGCCTGGGCGCGTTCGGCCTCCAGCAGCCGCGAGCGCGTCTGTAACGCGCGGATCCGGTCGCGCTGGCGACCGTCCACGCGCCCGACCGTCCAGAACCCGACGAACAGCACGGCGATCGCCGTGTACACCGCCACCACCCGCAATGGGTCGCCGATGGCGAACAACGTGATCGGCAGGCCGGTGAGCAGCAGGGCCAGCACTGCGACGACGCCGATCACCCTCCGGTTCCCCCGGCCCCACGCCCCCAGACGGGACGCGGCGACCAGGGGGCCCACCATGACGGGCATCTTCAGCAGCGCCAGCGTCAGCTCCAGGCAGACGACCACGCCCAGCACGGTGAGCGGGAACCGCCGCGACCACATCAGCGCCACGGACTGCGCGCCCGCCAGGGCCAGTAGTACGGCCAGTTCGTCACCCAGCTCGCCGGCCAGCCCGATCAGCCAGCCGGCGAGCGGCGGCAGGACGGACAGCAGGGCCTCACTCAGCCATTCCAGGTGGGTGTGACGCTCCGCCGGATCCTGCGGGTCCGCAACCAGCTTCCCGCCAGCAGCAGGGTGACCGGCGCCCACGGCGCCAGGGCGACCGTCCAGCTCAGCGGCATCGGCGGCCCCGGCTGCTCGATCGCCGGGAGCGGCAGGACTCCCGTGGAGGTCCCGTCCGGCCCTTCCACGGCGATTTCGAACCGCCACGTTCCCTCCTCCGGCAGCGAGACGACGTCCAGTCCCCAGACCTGGCGCGCCCTCGGGTGCCGCGGCAGCACGATGCTGTCGCCACGTCGCTGCAGGACGATGCCCGCCAGGCCCCGGCGGTTGCCGGTGGGTGAGACCGTCGTGACCAGCCCGGTGCGCCCTTCGATGCCACCCGCCGGCTCGAAGGTGAAGTCCAGCGACTGCAGGGCACGGATCGGCCACTCAGTGAACGATACGGTGATCGTGGACCGGTCGCTCATGCGCACGGTCTCCATGTGGACGATCTCACCCGGCAACGGCGGTGCGCCCACGCGCCGGTTCTGGCCCGCGTCGGCGATCCGGGGCGCGGCCATGGCCGGCCCGGTGCCGATGAGCAGGGCGGCCGTCACCGTCATCACCAGCGCACTCACGATGCGTGTCACGCCGTCACCGCCCCACCGGCCGCCGGACCACGCAGGCCGAACATGCGCAGCATGGTGGCGCACTGCCAGCCCAGCCAGCCCATTCCGGCCCCGACGACGGTCACCGCCGCCAGCGTGGCCAGGAGGTTCATCTCCATGCCCACGACGCTGTAGAAGAGCGCGGTGTTGATTCCCGCCAGTGCGCCCACCAGCGCCGTGGTCCACACCGGGCTCACGCCCCGCCGGATCGCCCACGCCACGATGCCGCCGGTCAGCAACGCGATGAGCGGGAAGGTGACGGGGAAGCCGATCAGCGCTTGCGGCAGGCCGGTGGTGTAGTCGCGCATCGGCTGGTCGATCGCGTCGGCGTACCAGCGTGTGGCCGCGGGCGCGAACAAGGCGAGCCCTCCCTGCACGACCAGGAAAACCAGCCCGGCGGCGGCCGGCCACTGCCAGCCACGGGTGAGACCGACGATGAGGCTCAACGTCAGCGCCGCCGCCGCACCGAGCCCGAGCACGCGCGGCGCGATCCCGGGCAGCCAACTGAAGATCAGCTCGGAGGCCATGCCGAACGCCGACGTCGAGCCGATGGTGGCGATCCCGATGGCCAGCGCCAGACCCCACCGCTCCGCGCGGGTACGCCGCAGCACGGCGAACGCCATCACCATGGCGAAGATCTCCACCTGGATCGACAGGCCCAGCCCGAAGTGCGAGGGTGTGGCCCCGACCGCGATGTCGAACCCGTACAGTTCGTGCCACCACAGGTCGGCGGCCGCGTACAGGAGGTTGGCCGAGGCGCCGAGACCGCCCACGAGGAACGGCCAGGGCGCGCGGAAAGTGCGCAAGACCGTCACCGACGGGGTCTCCGTCGCCGGCCCACGCGACCAGGTCGACAACAGCACGACGATCAGGCAGGTCAGGCCTATCACGGCGGTGCCTGAGTAGAGCAGCAGATGGGGCGCGGTCCAGAAGTTGTCGGGGCCGACGTCGCCGTGCCACTGCCCGTCCCACACCATGCCGACCAGCAGCACGGTGTAGCCGAGCATCAGGAACCACGCCCCGGCGACCTCCCTGCGCGGCACGTCACGAGCGACGCCGCTGTTCCTGGTGGTGCGATCGGGCGGGTCGACTATCGGTCTGATGGCCATGGATGGCGTCTCCTAATCTCCGACGATGGTGTTGACCTTGATGACGTCCGTGCCGGACGCGCCCCGCACGCCCACCCTGATCTCCCACACACCCGGCATGGTGAACAGCTCGCCGCGCGCCACATAACGTCCGGCACCGTCGCCCTTCGCGGCGATCTCCGAGGTCGTGTGCCCCATGTGGGGCATCACTCCAAACAGCGAGACCTCGGCGGGCGTGGCGGGATCGAGCGCGATCCGCGCCTGCAGCGGCCCGGTGCGCGGTTCGAGCACGATCACGACCGCGTAGTGCGCGCCCCTACCTGTCAGCTCCACCGGCTCCTGCGCCTCGCCGCCGCGCAGGAGCCACAGGATCCCGGCCGCGAGCAGCATGACGGGCAGGACCACGAACGCGTGGCGCCGTGTCATCGCGGGCTCCCTTCTGCGCCGACCTCGATGACGTAGGGCACGGTGACGACCTCGTAGTTCCTGGCGTACTGGATCCAGGCGAGGTAGCGGCCGGGCCGGGGGAAGGTGAAGACGAATTCCAGCTGGCGGCCGAAGCCCGCGACCGACTCGTCCGGAGTCCGCCGCGAGGTGCGGGCCATCGATCGGGCCTCGTGGATGTGGCCGAGGTAGCCGCCGTCCTGGCTGCGCAGGATCAGGTGCCCGGCCATGCCGAGCCACGGCTGCAGGCTGGCGACGCCGGTGTCGAGCATCAGGCGTACGGGCCGGCCGGCCACCGGCCGGGCCGGCTCGGTGACCGGGGCCTCACCGGGCGGCGTTTCGCCGGTGACCGGTGGATGGCCGGTGGGAGCGCGGCTGGGAGCGGGGGCGTCCGGCCGCGCGCCTGGCGGCTCGTCGGTGACGCTGAACTCACCGGAGACGAGTTGCCCGCCGGCGTCGGCCCGCTCGAACTCGGCGTACACCAGATGCCGGCCCGCCTCCTGCGCGCGCAGCCGCACCTCGTATGTGCCCGGTGCCGTCCTCAGCGGGTGCACGTGACGGAAGTACGAGCCATCCTGGCTGGTCACCACGACGTGCGAGAGCGCGGCATGGTGCTCGACCAGGTCGTCCGCCCGCAGGCCGGTCGACCCGTCGAACAGCTCCACCCGCAGGCGGAACTCCGAGCCGTTCCTAGGCGCCCCGGGAAACACCTCGATCGCCGCTTGCGCGTTCGGCCGCCCGAGCAGCAGGTCCGGCGAGGGCGCGGGCGGTGCGCCCTCCGGCATCGCGGGCGCGAAATACGGGGACAGCAACCCGGCGGTGAACGCCACGACCGTCGCCACCAGGAACGCTCCCGCGAAACCCCCGGCGGGCACCCGCCTGGACAGCGCCGCGCTCGCCATGGCGCCGATCAGGGCCACCGCCGCGCACGCGGAGGCCGCGTAGACGACCACCTCCCACAGCGGCGCCCGCGCAACCAGCACGGCGAACGGCAACACGGACCGTTCCCCGCCGGCGCGGAGCTCCAGCTCGTGCGGTCCGACCCGGTCTACGGCGAGCACCACAGGGTACATCCCCGGCCGCCCCGCCTCGACGGTCACCGCCCCGGTCGAGGGGCCGGGGCCGGGAGAGGAGCCGGCGCCTGCCACGGAGCGCAGGGCCAGGTCGACCCTGCCGCCCTCGCCCGGCACATGCGCGACCACGTCCACCTGCAGCGGCGCCGGCACCTGCACGCTCGCCCGCACCACAACGGTGATCTCCATCCCGGCGATCGACTGGGCGAAGCGCACGTCGGCCTCCGCCGTGCGGCCGTGCGCCAACGCCGGACCTGCCCAGGCGAGCAAGGCCAGCAGCGCGAGGAGAACCGGGATCAGAGCACGTTTGAGCACGAGCCAGAGCGTAGGAATCCGCTCATGCCGAGCGCATCAGGCGCGGGCACTGACCCGGCTAGTTCCTGGGAACTAGCCGGGCACAGTCGATGGGGTACCAGCGATCTTTGCCGGCGGTGCGAGCGGCCCGGCCCTGTTCGTTGACCTCGATCTCGCGGGATGTCGGCTGCATCCGGGGAGAGCAAAGGTCTCATGTCGCGGACGAGGCGGCTCCTCAGCGATGCGGTCTCGCAGGCCGATCTGGAGCGTTGCTCGGCCGGGCCCGCCGGAAGGCCGGATCCTCTCGGCTTGACCTTGACGCGACGTCAACGTCTTGACTGATCGCGACGGACCCCGACGCGGGCACGGCAATCACCAAAGGAGCCGCAGTGAGTGAGACGACGCTTCCCGTCCTGCCCTTCGACCGGCCCGATCCCATGGCGCCGCCCCCCGTTTACGCGCGGCTGCGTGAGGGAGCACCGGTCGCCCGCGTGATCACGCCGGATGGGCGGCGGGCCTGGCTGGTGACCTCGTATGACGCCGCCGCGGAGATTCTTTCCGACCGTAGGTACGGGCTGGCGCCGCCGGGTGTCGAGATGACCGGCAACGACACGTTGTTCCAGGACGGTGCGGCCCACGCCCGGCTTCGCCGGCTCGTGTCGAAGGCCTTCGGCCCGCGGGGCGTCGGCGTGCTGCGGCAGCGGGTCGAGCATCTGGCCGACGCGTACGTGTCGGCGTTGGCGGACGGCGGGCCACCGGCCGATCTCGTCTCCGGGCTCGCCGCCCCGCTCTCGATCACGGTGATCGGCGAGCTCCTCGGGGTGGCGATCGGCGACCGGGAACGTTTCCGCGCGCTGGCCGATGCCGCGGGCGCCGTGGACTTCTCCTTCGGGGCGGAGGAGGATCTGGCCGCGGCCGCCGAGGCGTGGAACGCGCTCACCGCCTACGCCGGAGAGCTGGTCGCGGCCAAGCGGGAGGCGCCGGGGGACGATCTGCTCAGCGCCCTGGTCACGATCCGGGACGCGGAGGACGGACGGCTCAGCGACGCCGAACTCATCGCCATGGCCACGACCCTTGTCGCCGCCGGTTACCAGACGGCCGGCAACGCCATCTCCACCGGTGCCGTCCGTCTGCTGATGGAAGGACGGCTGTCGGCGCTGTTGTCTTCCGGGGAAGGGGAGATCGGTGAGGTGGTGGAGGAAGTCCTGCGGATGCAGGCCGGGCGGACCGGCGAGCCCTTCCCGCGTTACGCGCAGGAGGATCTCGAGCCGGCCGGGGTCCGGATCGGTGCGGGCGACATGGTGCTGGTCCGGCTGGAGGCGGCTCATCGTGACCCCGCCCACTTCGCCGATCCCGACCGCTTCTGGCCGGAGCGGCGGTCCAGCCCATCTCTGGTGTTCGGGCACGGTATGCACTACTGCCTCGGTGCTCCCCTGGCCCGCGTGGAGCTCGCCGCCGCTCTCGGGGCCCTGGCCCGGCGCCTGCCCGGGCTCAAGCTCCAGGTTCCGGTCGAGGAGATCGAGTGGATCGGCGGCGGGAACGACACCGGCCCCAAGGCCGTCCGCGTCACGTGGTGAGGCACCGGATGGCGACGTTCGGCCTGACGCCGATGCGGTGACCACCGGCCCACGTCCCAACCCCCACGCGGTGACCAGCGTCCCTGGTCCGACGCCGAAACGACCTGCTCTGGCGGAATGCGGCCCCGATCCCGACGGCCGTGATCACACGTTGCCCAGCACGCGTGTTACCTGGATCTCCACGACGACTCGGGACGGATTGGCCCTGGGCCGCTTGTAGCGGGCGGCGTAGCGGCGTTCCGCCTCGGCCACCTGCTCTCGCTCGGTACGCAGCACCGCCCGCCCCTCAAGCGTCGACCAGCGGCGGCCGTCCACCTGGCAGAGCGCGACCAGCGCGCCGGCCGTGCCGATCAGCCTGGCCTTGCGCGACGAACCCGAGGTGATCACCCTGGCGACGCCGGCGGCCAAATCCAGCGTCGCCCCCACCGGCACGACGTGGGGCGGGCCGTCGGAGCGGGCGGTGGCGAGCGTGCACAAGTGCCGCTCCTGCCAGAAAGCGGCGAAGGCGTCGCCTTGCTCGGCCAGGTTCACGGTCCTCCTCCAGGTGCCTGCGAGGAGCATCGTATATCTGCCGGTCTGGCAGACTTTGGCGGGTGAAGCGGCTCCTCGTCGTCAGGGTCGGCGCCAGGCGATGCGCACTCGCGTGCGAGGCGCTCATCCGCGACGAGCCGGCGCGGATGAGACCGGTGCCTTCCTCCGTGTGGGGGCCCCTGCCGTACCGGCCGCCGCCTGGGCGAGCGGGGCCCCACCGCCGAGGACCTGGCGGTCATGCTCGACGCCCCCTGCTCGTTCACCGGGCTCGACGACGTCCACATCTCCTGGGGCGCCTGTCTGGGCACACCTGACGAGATCCTGGTGTCGGGGCCGGTGGCCGAGGTCGGCGACCACCTCATCGAGTCCGTCGAGGGACAGGGCCGAAGCGGCCTGCGCAACGCCGCCCGGCAGGGCCGGAAGTCACCGGGATCCGACCCGCTCCCCGGATGAACGCGAAGCGCTGGGCGAGGTCCGCCACTTCGATGGCCGTGACCATGCGCCCTCCTTACTCGGCCGTGTGCGCGAGGATGGCGTCGGCCAGTTCCTGGTGGGTCTCCGGTGGCAACGTGTGCCCCATGCCCGGCACGATCACCAGCCGCGCCCCCGGGATCCGCTCGGCGATGATCGCGCTGTGACCCGGCTTGGCCGGCTCGTGGCTGCCCTCGATGACCAGCGTGGGCGTCTTCACTCGGTCCAGCACGCCCACCGGCTCGAAGCCGGGGTCGGCCGCCGCGGCGAGCCGGTGGTTGGCCACCGCCGACAGGTCGCGGGCCCGGTCGTAGATCCGCTCCTGCAACCGGCGAGCCGCGTCCTCGTCGAACGGCAACCCGGTGCCGTGCAGGACCCGCTGCTCGGCGATCATCCGGTCGATGAGCGTGCGGCGGTCCCGCGCCGGTGGGGCGGCCATCAACGCGCGGAAGAAGTCCACGAACTCCGGCGCCGGCTCCGGCAGGCTGCCCTCGGGCTGCGGCTGTCCCATCAGGGCCCGCATGATCACCTGGCCCTCACCGCCACCGAGCGGTGAGGAGCCGATGACGGTCAGCGAGCGCACCCGCTCCGGCCGCTCCACGGCGACGAACTGGCCGAGCAGGCCGCCCGCCGAGTGGCAGACCAGGTGCGCGCTCTCCAGACCGTGGTTGTCCATCACGCGGTAGACGTCGTTCTTGATGTCCTCCCATGTGTACGGCTCCGCCTCGAAGTCGACGGTGCCGGACATGCCGGTGTCGCGGTGGTCGTACCGGATCACCCGGCGGCCGCCGGCGGTCAGGCGGCCGACGAACTCGTCCGGCCACAGGACGCCCTGCGACATCGAACCCATGATCAGCAAAATCGGCGGGTCCGTGGCGGCACCGAATTCTTCGCTCCAGATGGTGACGTTCTGCATGCCTCACAGCATGCCGTCCCCGGCTACGGGCGCCTTCTGTAGAACTACTAGTCGCGCCAGCTCCGTACGGGAGCCGATGCCCAGCTTCGGATAGATCTTGTACAGGTGGTATTCGACCGTGCGCGGGCTCAGGAAGAGCTGGGCGGCGATCTGCTTGCTGGACAGCCCGTCCGCGACCAGGCCCGCGATCCGCAGTTCCTGCGGGGTCAGCGCGTCGAGCACGCTCGACGGCGGGGCGGCGCCGCTCTCGCCCGCCGCCCGCAACTCCTCCTGCGCGCGCCGCGCCCACGGGCGGGCGCCCGCCCGCTCGAACGTCTCCCACGCCAGCCGCAGCTGCGCCCGAGCCTCGCCCGGCCGCTGCGCGCGGCGCAGGCGCTCACCCAGCAGCATGGCCGTCCTGGCGGCCTCGAACGGGTTGGTGTGCAGGCGCAGCGCGTCCAGCAAGGCCGCCTCACCGGAACCGGTCAGGCCCCGGCACCTGGCCAGCAGCGCCCGCGACTCCGACGTCGCGGCATGCTGCGCCGATCGCTCATAGACCTGCAACGCCGCCCGGGCGGCGGCCTCGTCGCCCGCACCCACCGCGGCCTCGATGCGGTCCGGCAGGGTCCGCCACACCACGGTCGGATGCCCCGCCCCCGGCCCCGCCGCCGCGATCGCCCGGAACCGGTCGTGCGCCGCCTCGTGCCGGCCCAGGCACAGGTCGAGCATCGCCAGCGCGTACGCGGCCACGCCCGCGCGCAGCCCCACCCGGTGCGGCAGGGCGATGGCCAGCGCCTCGCGGGCCTGCCGCTCGCAGGGCTCCTCCTCGCCGCGCAGCGCCGCCAGCACCGCCAGGTTGGCCAGGTGCGCGGCCACCGTGTTCTCGTAGCCGGCCTCCCGCGCCAGCGCCAGGCCCTCCTCGGAGACGGCCTGGCTGCGCGCCAGCCGCCCGGCGAGGCGGTCGGCGGTCGCCACGAACTCCAGCACGACCGGCAGTTGCCCGGCCATCCCCGACACCCTGGCCACCTGCCCGGCCCGGGTGGCCAGATCGCCGGCCAGATCCGTCTCGCCCAGCGCGCCGGCAGCGGCTGCCGCCCACAGGTAACCCGCCGCGTCCTCCAGCTCATCCACCCGTAGCAGGGCCCGCCGCAGCAGGCCGGGCCCGGCGGCATCACCCTCCAGTGTCAGGCCGATCCCGGCCACCGCGTCGCGCAGGAACCCCTCGGTGTGCGCGACCGCCCGCCGGCCGAGCTCGGCCATCGCCGCCGTGTCGCCCACGTACGAGGCCGCCTCCATGGCATCGGCCAGCAGGTCCATGCTGTCGCCCACCGCCATGATCCGCACGGCCTCGGCGGCGTTGCCCGAGTTCAGCTCGAACCGGCCCCGGAGCTGGGCGATCTCCATGGTGAGCGCGGCGTCGCCGCCGGCTCCTTCGCGCGCCTCGGCCAGCAGCGACTCCGCCTGTCCCGGCCGGCCGCCGAGCCAGGCCGCGACGGCGGCGTCCTTCAGCCGGACGGCCCGCTCGCGTGGCCCGGGGCTCAGCTCGGCCGCCCTGGCCAGGGCGGTGGCGGCGGCGCCGTACCCGCCGCGGTCGCGGGCCCGCCCAGCGGCGGCCACCAGCGCGGCGGCGACCTCCTCCGACCAGCCCAGGGCGGCTCCGGCCAGGTGCCAGGCCCGGCGGTCGCCCTCGGTCAGCTCCGCCAGGACGGCGTGTACGTGGCGGAGGTCGGCGGCGGCCGCCGCCTCGTGGATCGCGGAGCGCATGAGCGGATGGCGGAAGCGCACGCCGGTGCCGGACACCTCGGCCAGCCCGCTGTCCTCCAGCTCGGCCAGTGCCGCCGCCCCGGCTCCGGCCGCCAGCCGTTCGGCGGCCCGCAGGACCACGTCGAGGCCGGTCTCGACGACGGCGACCAGCGCGACCAGCCGGGCGGCGGCCGACAGCCCGCTCACCCGGTCGCCGAAGAGCCGGGTGCCGCCAGGCAGCGGGTCAGGCAACGCTTGGCGACCGGCGAGCTGCGCGGGCGTCAGCCGGGCGGCGATCTCCTTCAGGGCGAGCGGGTTCGCGCCGGTCAGGGTGATGAGCTCCCGCCGCACCGGGCCGGGCAGCGGCCCGTGACGCGACTCCAGCAGCTCGGCGGCCGCGGCCTCGGGCAGGCCGCGCACCTCCACCGTCTGCGGCACGCCCTTGACGGGCGCGTCGCCGCGGACGGCGAACACCATCGCGATCCGCTCCGTCCCCAGCCGCCTGGCGGCGAACAGCAGCGCGTCGGCCGAGGCCCGGTCGATCCAGTGAAAGTCGTCGATCAGGCAGATCAGACCGTCCGGTATGGCGGCCTCGACCAGCAGCGAGAGCACGCCGGCGCCCACCAGGAACCGATCGCCCGCACCTCCTGCGGCCTGCCCCAGAGCCGCTCGCACGGCATCGCTCTGCGGCTCCGGCAGCGCGCCGAGCAGCCCGGCCATCGGCCACAACGCCTGGTGCAGCGCCGCGAACGCGAGGTCGGACTCGGACTCGGCGCCGCTGGTCCGCAACACCCGCATGGCCCCGCCCCGCGCCGCCGCCGTCTCCAGCAAGGCGGTCTTGCCCGCGCCCGCCTCCCCCCTGAGCACGACCGCCCCGCCGAAACCGTCGTGAGCCCGCGCGATCGCCTCGTCGAGTGCGCTGACTTCCGCGGATCTGCCGTAAAGCACGAACACCAACTGTAAGGGGCCACCACTCAGGGCGTTCTCCCGCGGCATCAGCGCGAAGGGGAGGCATGGGCGACGCTCTGAACAGGGTTTCGGCGGAGGGTCTGCCAGGAGGTTGCCGGTGGTCGGCAACGAGCAGACCGTGCTGCTTGGCCCGGCTGCCCATTGGCTCATCGGCCCGGGTCTCGAATACTCGAAGGAGCCACCCGCCCCAATGCCGTAAATGATGCCAGGAGGGTTCATGCGCGCAGCCGAGATCGTGGAGACGCTGCCCACGGCGCGTCTCGACGACGAGGCGCTGGCGGCCGTGCGCATGCTCTGCGAACACCGGCTGCCGGGACTCATCGTCGCGGACGAGCAGGGGCGCGTGGTGGGCTGCCTGTCGTCGGTCGATCTGCTCAAGCTCGCCTTGCCGCGCTACGCGCTGGGCGAGCCGCTCCTGGCCCGCGTGTTCGACGAGGCGCACGCGGACAGGATCGCCGAGCTCCTGGCTCGCAAGCCCGTCCGTGACCTGCTGGACGAGGCAGGACACCGGATCCCGGTGGCGCGCCCGGAGGCGACGCTGGTCGAGCTGGTCGAGATGATGACCCGCCACGGTTGCCCGTTGATACTGGTCGAACAGGCGGATGAGGGCGGCTCACTCGGGGTGATCACCGCCAACCGGCTGCTGGAGAAGCTGGCGGCCGCCATCAGCGAGGCCTCCCCATGACCGTGACGACAGTCTCCCAGCAAAGAAGAGGTGCCCAGCTGGCCGCTCCCGACGAACTCGCCGCGCTGGCCACGAAGATCGCCGCCGAGGCCGATGGGACATCCGGCGAGTTGCTGGACGGCTATCTGCAGACCCTGGCCGAGGTGAGCGTGAGCCGGCGTCCGCCCAGCGACGACGAGCTGAGGCAGTGGCGCGACATCGGGGCGCGGGCGGCCGAGCTCGGCGTCCCGATGCGGAGCCTGGTCAATCTCTATCTGCGGGCCACCTGGCAGGCCTGGCCGCATCTGCCCGGCGTGCGCGGTCCGGACGCGACAGAGCGCATCTGCCCGGTCGGTGAGTCGATCATGCGTACGGCCGACACCGCGGTGATGACCCTGGCCGAGGGGTACGAGGAGGTCCAGCGGTGGATCGTGCGGCGCGAGGAGTCCCTGCGCCGCGAGTTCATCGACGACCTGTTCGACGGGCGCGACATCGGCGGGCTGGCGGAGCGTGCCGAGCGCTACGGCTTGCACCTCGGCTGGGCCCACGTCGTGGCGGCGGCCCGCGGTGCCGCGCCCTTCGTGGACGGCGGCCTGATCGCACGCCAGGTCGAGACAGCGCTGCGCCCGCACTTCGGCACCCGGGACGCGCTGGTGGGCACCAAGGACGGGCTCCTGGTCTGCCTCGCGCCCCAGCGGCACCGAGCGGTCCTGGACGAGTTCGTGCGCCAGCTCTCCCTCGCCTTCGGTGCGGACACGTCGTGGCGGGTGGGCATCGGCCGCCCGCAGTCCGGCGCGGGCGGAGTCGTCCGCTCCTTCGAGCAGGCCCGC
The DNA here is from genome assembly GCF_004349015.1 of Nonomuraea diastatica. Lineage (NCBI taxonomy): Bacteria > Bacillati > Actinomycetota > Actinomycetes > Streptosporangiales > Streptosporangiaceae > Nonomuraea > Nonomuraea diastatica. The sequence goes on along the minus strand of NZ_SMKP01000023.1, from coordinate 44,011 downwards.
GGCGCGCTGGAGATCGGCTCGCGCCTCAGCCTCCCCGAGCAGGTGCTGCGCGCGCGTGAGCTGCTCGTCTACCAGGTGCTGCGCAGGGACACCGCGGCGCTGTCCGAGCTGGTCACCGAGGTCCTGGAGCCGCTCCGCACCACGCGGATGGGAGCCGAGCCGCTGCTCAACACCCTCTCGGCCTACTTCGATTCGGGCAGTGTCGCGACGGTCACCGCGCAGCGGCTCCACGTGGGCGTGCGCACGGTCACCTACCGCCTGCGGCGCATCCGTGACCTCACCGGATACGCGGCCGACGACCCCCGGCAGGCGTTCACCCTGCACGTCGCGGTGCTCGGCGCGCAGCTCATCGGCTGGCCGAAGCAAGAGAGCTCATGACGCAACCACGTCTCGCACCACCGGACACGGGCGTCACGCACTCGGACGGGACCAGCACCATCCGTCTGATCCGTTGGGCCGCTCCGCTGCTCGCGGCGTTCTGGCTGCTGCTCTCCGGCCATATCGATCCGCTCTTCGTGACGTTCGGCGTGATCTCGGTCGCCCTCGCCTGCGTGCTGGGCCACCGCGCCGGGCTCAGCCTGGAGAAGGGCCCCACGCTGGGCCTGGTGCTGCGGCTGCCCCGCTACCTTCTCTGGCTCGTCAAGGAAGTCCTGATCTCCGCGGTCACCGTGACGCGCCGGGTGTGGTCGCCTCGACCGGACCTGACCCCGGTCGTCACCTGCACGCCCTCGCGCGGCCTCTCCCCTCTCACCCAGGTGGTGTACGCCAACTCCATCACCCTCACCCCCGGCACGCTCTCGCTGGACCTCGACGACGAGCACATCGAAGTGCACGCCCTCGACAGCGCCGGGGTCCAGGACCTGGGTGACGCGCGCGTGCTGCGGCAGGTGCACAGGCTGGAGGCACGGCGGTGATCGTCGCGGTGATGGCCGCGCTCCTGGTCACCATGCTCCTCGCCCTGGCGAGGGCGTTCCTCGGGCCGGGACGCTACAACCGCATTCTGGCGATCAACATGTTCGGCGCCAAGACCGTCCTGTTCGTCGCCGTCTCCGGTTACCTCTTCGGCCGGCCGGAGTTCCTCGACATCGGCATCCTCTACGCCTTGGTCAACTTCGTCGCCGTCATCGCGGTCCTGCGCCTCACCCACGAGACGGAGAGCGACGCCGCATGATCCTCCTGGAGATCCTGAGCGCCGTGCTGCTCGCGGCCGGCGCGCTGTTCATCGTGTCGGGCGCGGTGGGCCTGCTGCGCTTTCCCGACTTCTACACCCGCATCCACGCCACCGGCATCACCGACTCGGCCGGGGCCGGCCTGATCCTCCTCGGGCTGCTGCTGCGGACGACAACATGGGAGGCGGGAGTCCGGCTGCTCATCATCATGCTGTTCCTCGTGGTGACAGGTCCGACGGCGACACATCTCCTGGCGCACGCCGCGCGCCGCGACGGCGTACCGGTCTGGCGTAAGGGCGACCCCCGCCGATGACGACGTTCACCGTGATCAACTTCACGCTTCTGGCGATCCTCACCGTGACCGCGCTGGTCATCGCGCGGTTACGCGCTCTGTACGAGGCCGCCATGCTGACCGCCCTGTCCAGCCTCGTCACCGCGAGCCTGTTCGTGCTCATGGACGCGGTGGACGTGGCCTTCACCGAGGCAGCGGTCGGCGTCGGCATCAGCACCGTCCTGCTGCTCGGCGTGCTCGCGCTCACCCGGTCGCGCGAGGCGGTCACCCCACGGCGCAGGCACCTGCCGGCCATCGCCGTCACCGCGCTGACCGGCGGCCTGCTCGTCTACGCCGCCCAGGACCTCCCCGCCTTCGGCTCCGCGGACAGCCCGGTCCAGCGACACCCCGTCACGGAGGTCTACCTGCACCAGTCGCAGGAGGAGATCGGCGTGCCCAACACCGTCACCGCGGTGCTGGCGAGCTACCGGGCCCTGGACACGCTGGGCGAACTGGTCGTGGTGTTCGCCGCGGGCACCGCCGTACTCCTGCTGCTCGGACCGCTCACCCACGGGAAGCGGCGGCAGAACCTGGACCTGATGGAGTACAAGGTCCTGCGGGTGGTCAGCAGCCTGCTGATGCCGTTCGTCCTGGTGTTCGCCCTCTACGTGCTCTTCCACGGCGACTTCGGGCCCGGAGGCGGATTCCAGGCCGGCGTGATCTTCGCCACCGGCTTCGTGCTGCACGGCCTGGTCTTCGGCCTGGACAAGTCTCAGCGGGTGGTGCCACCGGCGGCGCTGGGGTCTCTGGTCCCGCTCGGCCTGGGACTCTTCGTGGGTCTGGGCGTGGTGACCATGCTGCTGGGCGGCTCGTTCCTCGACTACGGCACGCTGCTGCCCGCCGGCGGGCCCGCGGCGCAGCACCTGGGCATCCTGATCGTCGAAGTCGCCATCGGCATCACCGTCGCGGCGGTCATGACGTCGATCTTCTTCGCCTTCGCCGGCCGGAGACCCACGCGATGACCGGCACGCACTACGTCTACTGGCTGCTGTTCGCCCTCATGATGATCGGCCTCTACGTCGTCATCAGCCACGGCAACCTGCTGAAGAAGATGATCGGGCTCACGCTCTTCCAGGTCTCGGTCTTCCTGTTCTTCATCAGCCTCGGCAAGGTCGAAGGCGGCAGCGCGCCGATCATCTCCCCGGAGGTCGAGACCTACTCCCACCCGCTTCCCCAGGTGCTGATCCTGACCGCCATCGTGGTCGGCGTCGCCACCCTCGCGGTCGGCCTGGCTCTGGCTGTGCGCATCTTCGAGGCCTACGGCACCGTGGAGGAAGAGGACATGCGAGAGCACGACGAGGACCGGCACGGAGCCGCCTCGTGATCGCGAACCTGCCGGTGCTGCAGGTGCTCATCCCCCTCGGGTGCGCGCCGCTGTGCGTGCTGCTGCGCCGCCGGAGCCTGGCGTGGCTGGTGTTCTTGGTGGCCGCGCTCGGCTCGCTGGCCTGCGCCGCCGTACTCGCCCGGCAGGTGGCGGCCCACGGCCCGCTGCACTACGCCGTGGGCGGGTGGGCGCCGCCGTACGGCATCGAGTTCGTGGTCGCCGGCTACAACACCCCCGTGCTGCTGGTCGTGTCGGCCGCGGCCGTGGCCGCGGCCGTCTACAGCCTGGGGAGCGTACGCACCGAGATCGACGACCGCCGGGCACCGCTGCTCTACACCTTTCTCTGCCTCACCGTGGGCGGCCTGCTGGGGCTGACGGTCACCGGCGACGTGTTCAACGCCTTCGTCTTCCTGGAGATCTGCTCCCTGTCGACCTACGCCATGGTCGCGCTGGGCCCGCGGCGCCGCGCCCTGCCGGCCGCCTTCCGCTACCTGGTGATCGGAACGGTGGGCGCGACGTTCGTGCTGATCGGCATCGGCCTGGCCTACGCCGTCACGGGCACCCTCAACATGGCCGACCTGGCGGCGCGCCTGGCCGCGGCCGACAGCGACCGGGCGCTCTACGCCGCCGCCGTCTTCGTCTTCGTCGGCCTGGCGGTGAAGGCGGCGGCCTTCCCGCTGCACGCCTGGCTGCCGGGCGCCTACGGCGAGGCGCCATCGGCGGTCAGCACGTTCCTGGCCGCCACGAGCACCAAGGTGGCTCTGTACGTGTTGTGCAGGCTCACCTTCACCGTGTTCGGCGCCGGCCTGGTCTTCGGCACGATGCCGCTCGGCAGGATCGGCCTGCTGGCGGGCGGGCTGGCGATGGTGGCCGCATCGGCCGTCGCGTGTTTCCAGACCGACCTGAAATACCTGCTGGCCTGGTCGAGCATCGCGCAGATCGGCTACATCCTGGCCGGGATCAGCCTGGGCAACGCCGGGGGGGTCTCCGCCGCCTACCTCCATCTGATCAACCACGCGGTGATCAAGGCCGCGCTCTTCGCCGCCGCCGGCCTCGTGCTGGTGCGGCTGGGCTCCGTGCAGTTGTCCGCGCTGGCCGGCCTGGGCAGGCGCATGCCCTGGACCTTCGCGGCGATCGTGATCGCGGGCCTCGGCCTCGTCGGCGTGCCGCCCACGGCCGGTTTCGCCGGCAAGTGGGCGCTTGCCTCGGCGCTCATCGAGGCGGGCCAGTGGCCGGTACTCGTGGCCATGCTGGTCAGCTCCCTGCTGGCGCTCGGTTACATCGGGCGCATCGTGGAGACCGCCTGGTTCCGCGAGCCCGCATCGGTCGCTGAGCCGTCAGGAGCGCCCGCGTCGATGACCGCGGTGGTGTGGGCCCTGGTCGCGGTCTCCGTCGTCTTCGGTCTCGACGCGGCGCTGCCCGCCTCGCTCGCCGAGTCCGCCGCCGAGGCGCTGTTGAACGGTGGTGGATGATGCCTCTCCTCCTGGCGGTCGCCGTGACGCTGCCGGTCCTGGCCTGCGGGGCCGTCCTCCTGCTGCGGCGCAGGCCTGCCGCACGCGAGGCCGCTTCGGTGGCCGCCGGCGTCACGCTGGCCGCCACGATGATCAGCCTGTGGCCCGCCGCCGGCCAGGACGTACGGCTGACGCTCTGGTCGTGGTTGCCCGGATTGTCGCTGGAGTTCGCGCTGGAGCCACTCGGGCTGCTGTTCGCCACCGTGGCGGCGGTGCTCTGGCCGGTGACGACCGTGTTCGCGGCCGGATACCTGCGTGCGAGCGAGACGCCGCACCGGACACGCTTCTTCGCCTTCTTCGCTCTGGCCATCGCGGCTGCGATGTGGATCGCCCTGTCGGCGAACCTGGTCACGCTGTTCATCGGCTACGAGATCATGACGGTGGCGACCTGGCCGCTGGTCGCGCACGGCGGCGACGCGGCGGCCCGGCGCGGCGCGCGCACCTACGCGGCGATCCTGCTGACCAGCTCGATCGGCCTCTTGCTGCCCGCCGTCGTGTGGACCTGGGTGCTGGCCGGCGACACCACCTTCCGCCCCGGCGGCCTGCTCGGCGGTACCGCGGGAACCGGCGTGCTGACCGTGCTGTTCGCCCTCTATCTGTTCGGCATCGGCAAGGCCGCGCTGATGCCGGTGCACCGCTGGCTACCCGCCGCGATGGTGGCGCCCGCCCCCGTGTCGGCGCTGCTGCACGCTGTCGCGGTGGTCAAGGCCGGGGTGTTCGCGGTGCTGAAGGTCACCGTCTACGTCTTCGGGATCGACACGCTCACCGAGACCGGAGCCGCGGCCCCGATGAGCTGGGTGGCGGCGTTCACCTTGATCGCGGCCGCGGTGATCGCCATCAGGTCCGACAACCTCAAGCGCCGCCTGGCCTACTCCACCGTCGGCCAGCTCGCCTACATCGTCCTGGGCGCGACGCTGGCCCGCGACATGGCCGTGGCAGGCGGGGTGTTCCACCTGGTGACGCATGCCGCAGGGAAGATCACGCTGTTCCTGTGCGCGGGCGCGATCGCGGTGACGGCGGGCAGGACACGCGTCAGCGAGCTGGACGGCCTGGGCCGGGCCATGCCGTGGACGTTCGCCGCATTCCTCACCGCCGCCCTCTCGATCATCGGGCTGCCTCCCCTGGGCGGCACCTGGAGCAAGTGGCTGCTGCTCATGGGCGCGGCCGAGGCAGGGCAGTTCGCCATGATGGCGGTGCTGCTGGCCGGCTCCTTGCTCGCGCTGGCCTACCTGATGCCGATCCCGGCGCGTGCCTTCCTGCTGCCGCCGGCGGATCCGCCTGCGCACGGGGAGGCCCGGCTCTCCCTGTCGGGACCGCTCGTGCTGACCGCGCTCGGCTGCGTGGCGCTGTTCTTCGGCGCGGAGGCCGTGCTCGCGCCGCTGGCCGGGATCCTGGAGGTGCCGTGAACGACGATGACGACCGCCGCTGGCTGGACGAGCCGCGCAACGTGACCCGCATCGTGTACGGCCTGGCCGTCCTGTGCGCGCTCACCTTCGCCGCCGACCTCTTCTACACCAAGCATCCGCACTTCGCCGTCGAGGAATGGTTCGGCTTCCACGCCGTGTACGGGTTCGTCGGGGCCTTCGCCCTGGTCATCGTCGCCAAGGTGTTGCGCAGGGTGTTGCGGCGCGATGAGGACTACTACGAGCGGGGCCGCGATGACGGCTAATCCCGCCCTGCTGCTGATCCTCGGCGCGGCCGGCGTGCCGCTGCTGCGCGGCCTGCCCCGGCGCGCCCTGATGGCGGCGGTGCCGGTCGCCGGGCTGGTCCTGCTCTGGGCGTTACCCGAGGGCGCCGCATCCGGCCTGCAGTTCCTGGGGCTGGAGCTGACACCGGTGCGGGTGGACGCCCTGTCGCGGGTGTTCGCCACGGGTTTCCTGATCGCGGCGCTGCTGACCATGGTCTACGCCATGCACCTGCGCGACACGCTGCAGCAGGCCATGATCCTGGTGTACGCGGCGGCTGCCGTCGGCGGCACGCTCGCGGGCGACCTGGTGACGTTGTTCGTCTTGTGGGAGCTGGCCGGGCTGTCGTCGGCGTTCCTGATCTGGGCGGGACGCAACGAGCGCAGCCACCGGGCCGCCACCCGCTATCTGGCCGTGCAACTGCTGTCCGGCCTGCTCATGCTGGCCGGGATCGTGCTTCGGGTCCGGTCGGGCGCCGGACTGGAGTTCGGCCATCTCGGGGTGGACGCGCCCGGCGGCGCACTGATCCTCGCCGCGATCGGTATCAAGTGCGCCTTTCCCCTCCTGCACTCCTGGCTCACCGACACCTACCCCGAGGCGACCATCGTCGGCGCCGTCGCGCTGTCGGCCTTCACCACCAAGTTCGCGGTCTACACGCTGGCGCGCGGCTTCGCCGGCACCGAGATGCTGGTGTGGATCGGCATCGTCATGGCCGTCTTCCCGATCTTCTACGCCGTCATCGAGAACGACCTGCGCCGGGTCCTGGCCTACAGCATGATCAACCAGCTCGGATTCATGGTCGTCGGCGTCGGCATCGGAGGCGCGCTGGGCATCAACGGCGCGAGCGCCCACGCCGTGGCCGACATGGTCTTCAAGGGCCTGCTGTTCATGAGCGTGGGCGCGGTCATGTTGCGCACGGGCACCGCCAACGGCTCCGACCTGGGCGGGCTCTACAAGTCCATGCCGCAGACCGCCGCGCTGTGCATGGTCGGCGCCGCATCGATCTCCGCCTTCCCGCTGTTCTCCGGCTTCGCCACCAAATCGCTGATCATGGAGGCGGTCGGGCAGGAGCAACTCACCGTCGCCTGGTTGCTGCTGCTGTTCGCCTCCGCCGGGGTCTTCCACCATGCCGGCATCAAGATCCCCTACTTCGCCTTCTTCGCGCACGACCGGGGCTATCGCGTCGCGGAGGCGCCCCTCAACATGCGCGCGGCGATGGCCATGGCCGCAGTGGTGTGCGTGGCGATCGGGGTGGCGCCCTCCCTGCTGTACGGCATGCTGCCGTACGCCGTGGACTACGTGCCGTACACCACCGCCCATGTGATCAATCAGTTGCAGCTGCTGCTCCTGGCCGCGCTCGCCTTCACGGTGCTGGTGCGCACCGGGCTCTACCCGCCCGAACTGCGCTCGGTCAACATCGACGCCGACTACGTCTACCGCCGGGCGCTCCCCCAGAGCTGGCGGGCGTTGTCGTGGGCCGCGGACGCGGTCCGCGGCCGGGTCGGGCCCGTGCTGCGCCGCCGTGGCGGGGAGCTCTGGGAGATCACCACGGGTCCGCTCCGGCCGGGCAGCCGGGTCGCCCGGCCATGGTCCACCCACCTGATGGTGTGGTGGACGGCGCTCCTGCTCGGCGCCATGCTGCTGCTGGCCTTTCTGTGACCTTGTCCGCGCTCGGCCACCCGACTGTGTGCCCCGGCCGGAGCCGGCCTCGTCGCGGCCGCAGCGGACCGGTTTCCGGCGTTGCGCTGGTGCACAGCGCGGCGGATGCCTGATCGCGGGCCGGTACGGCTACGACTTGAGTCGTACGGGGCGGTGGCGAGGATGGGACCTGCGGTGGGTGCGGCGGTCGGCGGCGGTCGGTAACGTCGCTCGCGTGGTCAGACGCATGGTTGCCCGCGCCCGAGAGCGCCCGCGCGTGGTGGACGCCGCTTTGGCTGTGCTGGTGATGCTGGCCAACGTCCCTGTGCTGGCCGGCGGTCACGCGGGGGTGGCCGGGTGGGGATGGCTGTGCGTGGTCTGCCTTCCGCTGGTCTGGCGGCGGGCGGCTCCGGTCCTCGTCCTGTATGTGACGGTCGGCTTGAGCCTGGCGTCCTACGTGGCCGGGGTCCAGGAGGTCCACCCGGTGGCCGCCATCGCGGCGGCGGCCTACACGGTCACCCGGCACCGCCCGTGGCGGTGTGTGCTGCCGCCGGTGGTGGCGCTCGGAACGGCCTTCCTCTACGGCACGCTGGTGGCGGGGCTGCGGTGGGATGACCTGGTGACACTCACCTCGGCCGTGACGGCGGCCGTCCTGCTCGGGGTGACGCTCCAGACCAGACGGGCCTATCTCGCGGGGCTGAAGGAGCGGGCCGAGCGGCTGGAACGCGAGCGTGACCAGCAGGCTCATCTCGCGGTAGCGGTCGAGCGGACCCGGATCGCCCGGGAGGTGCACGACATCGTGGCCCACAACCTGGCGGTCATGGTGGCTCTGTCCGACGGGGCGGCGTTCACCGCGACGGCCGCTCCCGAGCGGGCCGCCGACACGATGGGGAAAGTGTCGGCTGCGGGCAGGGAGGCGCTCGCGGACATGCGCCGGCTGCTGGGTCTGCTGCGCGACGGCGGGCCGGACACCTCCGCCGGGATGGGCGAGCTGGCCCCGCAACCCGGCGTGAACGATCTCGATCTGCTCCTCGACCAGGTGAGGGAGGCGGGCGTGCGGGTCACCCTGGTCCGCGAGGGCGTGCCGGGCCGCTGGGGGCCGGGCGCCGGACTGACCATCTACCGGATCGTGCAAGAAGCCCTGACCAACACGATCAAGCATGCCGGGCCGGATGCCGCCGCCCGGATCCGGCTGAGCTACACGGTCTCCGGGGCCGACCTCGAGATCGTTGACGACGGCCGCGGCGCTCCTGTCCCGGCCGTCGCGGGGCCGGCGCCTGGCGGTCACGGACTGGCCGGTATGGCCGAGCGGGCGGCCGCGTACGGCGGCCGCATCGAGGCGGGTCCCTTGCCCGACGGAGGCTGGCGGGTGCGCACCCGCCTTCGGTTCAGCGACGGAAGCGCGTGAAGATCCGGCTGCTGCTGGTGGACGACCAGCCCATGTTGCGTCTCGGCTTTCGCATGGTGTTCGAGACCCAGCCCGACCTTGAAGTCGTCGGGGAGGCGGGCGACGGCGCGCAGGGCGTCGCGATGACCGGCGCGTTGAGACCCGACGTGGTGCTGATGGACGTCCGGATGCCGGTGATGGACGGCATCGAGGCCACCCGGCGGATCGTCGGCTCCGGGTCTCCGGCGCGCGTCCTGCTGCTGACCACGTTCAACCTCGACGAGTACGTCTTCTCCGGGTTGCGCGCCGGAGCGAGCGGCTTCCTGCTCAAGGAGGTGCCGCCGCCTGATCTGCTCACCGGCATCCGGGCCGTGGCCTCCGGCGACGCTGTGGTCGCCCCGCAGGTGACGCGCCGGTTGATCGACGCCTTCGCCCAGCACCTGCCCGACTCGGCGACCGGCTGCTCGCCTGCCGACGAGCGGCTGGATCAGCTCACCGATCGCGAACGTGAGGTGCTGGCAGAGGTGGTCCGCGGTCACTCCAACGGTGAGATCGCCGAGGCGCTGACCGTCTCGGAGGCGACGGTGAAGACCCACGTCGGCAGAATACTCACCAAACTTCAGCTGCGTGACCGGGTGCAACTCGTCGTCTACGCCTACGAGACGGGCATCGTACGCCCAGGCCAGGACACGTGAGCGCGACGTAGGGCCGGGACCACCCCTGGCGGTCATGGTCGCGGGGGATGTGATCCGCGGGGCATCGGTCGGATCACGCCGGTCAAGCCGGCCGGCGCGAGCCTTCGGTCGAGTTCACCGGCACTGCGGTCGACGGCGCGGTGGGCTGCGCACGAGTGGCGAGGTCGAACAGGGTCGTCAGTTCCCGGGCGTAGCCGGGCAGGTCGAGGTCTGGTGCGGTCTGCAGCAGGAAGGGCAGGCCGTCGATGCTTCGCTGGATGGTCGAGGCCATGACGAAGGTGTCGAAGTCGCGGAACTCGCCGTTGTCCTGTCCTCTGCGCAGGATGGCCTGGACGTGGCCGAGGGCGCTGCGGTCGTCGCCGGCATCGTAGGAGCGGCTGTCGTCCTCGGTGTCGCGGAAGTTCAGGAAGATCGACATGAGAGCCTGCATCTGGACGCGGTGGTCGTCGATGAACTCGATCACGCCGGTGATGTAGGCGTGGAGTTCGCTGCGTGCGTCGGGCTGGCCGGTCAGGCGTTCGTTGGCGAACTGGCCAAGCAGCCCGTAGACCTCGGTCACGACGGCGGTCATCAGCTCGGCCTTGCCGGCGAAGTGGTAGGAGATCAGCCGGGTGCTGCTCAGGCCGGCACGTTCGGCGATCCGGGCGAACGTGGCCTGACCATAGCCGAGTTCGGCGATCGTCTCGATGGTGGCGGCGATGATCTGCGCGCGGCGAGCGGTCGCCGTGACGGTGTGGTGGTCATCAGCTCTTACTTGCACAAGTAATATTATCCGGACTGGTTGACGGCAGGCAATCTCACCCCTCGCAAGCGTGTGGCGATCGTGCGCGTACCGTCCGGCCCTCTCAGGATCCCGGCTACCAGGCGCCGCCACCACGGTGCGTCGCGCCCGCCCCGCCGACCCGGCGGGCACGACGCACCGCTCCCCTCACAGCGGTTTCCTGACCTGGTCAGCGCGCCATAGCCGGGGATCGGCTCCTGGAGCCGCGACCCCTTCGGGTGCGTCCCCACGGCTTGACGATGGACAGCACCGTAGCGAGGAACAGGACGACCAGCATCACGACCGACCCCGCCAGCAAGCCGGGCTCCAAAGAGCCGATGTCGGCCCCGGGGTCGGCCAGGGTCGCCGCGAGCGCAGCCTTCACCCCTTGGGCGGTGTACGCGTATCCGAAGGTCATCGCGAAGATGGTGAGCACCAGTTTGGTGACGACCCACCAGTGGCGCAGGACGCCCCACTTGGTGTACAGCGCCAGCACCAGCCCGGTGACCAGGGCTCCCAGGCTCCCGGGAATCATGATCGCGGTGTCGCTGATGTGCAGCAGGTCGTAGGCCGCGGGCCGCAGCGGCTTTCCCGTACTGCTCAGCGCCACGGCGCCCATGACGAGCATGGCGTAGCCGCCGCCAAGCCAGCCCACAGAAACGCTCACGTGCAGCACCAGCCACACCCTGCGGGCGGTGGGCTTCATCGGCCAGAAGACCGATCGCCTTGGTGGGGAGTGAACCGGCCTCACGAGATGCCCTCCATTGCGGTAGACGACGAGGTCTCCAGCACACAGGTGACCGGCAGGTGGGCGAATCACGGCAGGTACCACTCTTCTTGGTATAGGTGGCTGTCATGGCACAAGCGGAAAAAGGTCCTAAGCTCCGACGGTGTGGAGAGCATGCACCCGCGAGAGGCGCTGAGATCTCGTCCGCCCGGACTCCTGATCTCCTCCGCGCCCTGGCGCGCCTGGGCGTATGCGGCGACCGGCGCCCTGCTCGGCGGCGGCACCATGGCGGTGGTGCTGACACTCGTCCTGGTGGGCGCGACGCTGGCGCCTCTTGTCATCGGGTTCGTCCCGTTGACGGCGGCCGGGCTGGCGGGGATCCCGGTCGGCGCCATCGAACGCCGGCGGCTGCGGTTGCTCGGTTTGCCGGCGCACCCCAGCCCGCACAGGACCCTGCGCCGACCGAAGCCCGTGGCCTGGACAGGCACCAGGCTCCGCGAGAACGCCTCCTGGCGCGAGTTCGGCTACACCATGGCGCTGATCACTGGACTGTGGTTGCTCGACTACGTCGTCGCGGCCGTCCCGCTCGTCTGTCTCGCCTGCCTCGCCGCGCCGGTTGTCTACCTGGTGTCGGGGCCGGTCGACGTCCTCGGCTCCCATCTGGCCACGCTGGCGGACGCGCTCCTGGTCGCGGGATTCGCAGGGCTCGGACTGGTCGCCGCGGCCTATCTGGCCGTCGCGGTGGCGAGCATGCGCGTCTCGATCGTCCGGGCGTTGCTCGCGCCTCCTCCGCATGAGGTCCCCGACATGGAGACGGTCGGCTCCAGCGGACGGCTGCTCGACGCGTTCGACGCCGAGCGGCGACGCATCGAGCGTGATCTGCACGACGGCACCCAGCAGCGGCTCGTCGCGCTCGGCGTGATGCTGGACATGGCGCGGATGAACGTGGAAGAGCCCAAGCTGCGCAGTCTGCTGTCCCGCGCCCATCGAGAGACCATCACGACGCTGGAAGGGCTGCGCGAGCTCGTCCGCGGCATCCATCCACGCGTGCTGACCGAGCGCGGCCTCGCCGAAGCCGTCTCCGAGCTGGCAAGAGCCCATCCCATGAGGATCCGGGTGAAGATCAACGTACCGGGCAGGCTCGGGCCCAGCGTGGAGAGCACCGCGTACTTCATGGTGAGCGAGGCACTGGCGAACGTCGCCAAACACGCCGAAGCCGGCGACTGCTGGGTCAGCGGCTGGATCGTTCGTGACGTGCTGATCCTGGAAGTGGGCGACAGCGGCAGGGGCGGCCTCGACTCGCGGGCGGACGGAGGCGTCCAGGGCATGGCGGACCGGGTGGCGGCGGTGGGCGGCCAGGTGAAGTTCACCAGCCCCGGCGGCGGGCCGACCGTCCTGCGCGCCGAGATCCCCTGCCTGCCGCAGACGGCGACGACATGAGAGTCGTGCTGGCCGAGGACTCCGGCCTCCTACGGGAAAGCCTGGTCAATCTCCTTACCTACTTCGACCATCAGGTGGTGGCCGCGGTGTCCACCGCCGGTGAGCTCCGCACCGCGGCCGCGGACTTTCGGCCCGACATCGTCGTCACCGACGTGCGCATGCCGCCCGACCACACCGACGACGGCCTGCGGGCCGCGATCGCGCTGCGCCGCGATCGCCCTTCGCTGCCGGTGCTGGTCCTCAGCCAGTACGTCGACAGCGCCGCACTCGCCGAGCTGCTGCGCAGCGGCGATGCCGGCACCGGCTACCTGCTCAAGGACCGGGTGGCCGACAGCGCCCAGTTCGTGGCGACCATGCGTGAGGTGGGCGGCGGCGCAACGGTGATCGACCCGGACGTGGTGCGGCGGTTGCTCACGCACCGGGACGACCCGTTGCTGCGGCTCAGCACCCGCGAGCTCGAGGTGCTGGCCCTGATGGCGGAGGGCCGGTCCAACGCCGCCATCGGCAGGGAACTCGTCATCTCCGAGGTGACCGTCTCCAAGCACATCGGCAACATCTTCACCAAGCTGGATCTGCCCGCCGACGAGATCAGTCACCGAAGGGTCCTGGCGGTCCTCAGCTACCTGCGAGGCTGATCACTCCGGTCGGCTGTGGCGTTCGACCGTGCCGCTCGACTGTGCAGCCCGGCCCTGCCGCCGGGTGACGAGGGCCACGGTGATGAGGTAGGCGGCGACGAAGACCGCCCCGGACAGGGCCCTGAAGGCGTCGCCGACCAGCAGGCCGATCAGCAGGACGATGACGGCCGCCTGCGTCGTTCCCGCGCCGAGGACGAACACCGCCGCGGCGGCGCGGGTCGTCGCCCGGACCCGGGCCACCGCCCAGAGTCCCGCCACCACCGCCACCGAGGTGTAGAGCACGACGACCGGCCACGGGGCCTTGACGACGGAGACCAGCAGTTCGGTCCCCACGAACCAGCTCGCGTAGAGCCCGGCTCCCGCCGCGAACGGCAGCCATCGCGCCCCCGGACGATCCACGACCGCCACGACCCCCGGAACCCGCGGGACCCGGGGCAGCCGTGCCGCGACCAGGTAGGCGGCCAGCGCGGCACCGAGCACGGCGGCCAGGTGCAGGAGGAAGGTCGCGCCGTCCTGAACCCCGCGGTTCTCGCCCCAGAACACGAAACGGGCGATCGCCAGCCCGCCGGTGACGATCGCCAGAATCCAGGTGGCCCGTTTCGGCAGCCACGGCTGGTCCGCCTGCTTGGGGAACAGCAGGTGTGTCAGGAGTACCGGGGTGAGGAGCGAGAACAGGCCGTGCCAGGGCAGGATGTACAGGATCCAGGGGATCCTCAGCCCCGCCACGACGCCCAAGGTCCCGTACGCGTCGTTCGCCGGGTCGAGCGGGTGGAAGAGTGTTTCCGAGATGAGGCCCTCGTTGTACAGGCCGTAGACCATGCCCAGGCACCACAGGCCGAGCAGTCCCGTCTTCGTGCGTGTGGCCACTTCGCGCAGCACCAGGATCGGCAGGCCGTACACGAAGACGGTGAAGGGGAAGAACATACCCGGCTGGAAGAAGTCGGTGGCCGGCATGGAGCCGCTGAAAACCTCCGCCAGCAGCGGCGAGAGCACCATGAGCAGCAGGATCGGCCACCGGCTCTGACGTAGCGCGTTCATCGTGAGGAGTTTCCTTTCGTCGATATCCGACGCTAGAGACGGCGCTCCTCACGCACGACAACCCGAAGTCGGACTCAGGCACGCCGCCGCCATACGCCTCAGGTCGCAGTCCGTCCACCGACGGTCGTATGCACATGCAGCGGGCCGGGTCCGAAGCCGCGGGCGGCGGTGGAAGCGGGAGAGCCGGACCGGCGTGGTGCCGGACGGGCGTTTCGACCTGCCGCGCCTCTCGGAGGAGTTCGTCGTGTTCTGGCGGGAGCACGGCGGAGGGTGTGCTCGCCCGTCCTGAGCGCCGCCGTAGGGCTTTCCGGGTGGATCACAACCTCGGTCACCTGGCGGTGGGCTCACCGCGTCGCGGGGCGGTCGCGGGGGCGCTGTCGGGCGTGTGCGAGGAGCGTCCGCGTGCGGCGACAGAGAAGTCGACCTTCAGTGCGTAACGGTGCGCCACGTAGGAGCTGATCGTGTATTCGAGGGGGTTGCCGTGCTGATCGACGATGGAACGCGTCTCGACGAGCATCGGCGTGGTGGGGGCGACGTCGAGTTCGGATGCGTCGTCGTCGGCTGTGCGCGCCGTGAGGACGGAGGAGCCGAGAGTCGGTTGCAGTCCCAGGCGGCGGAGGGTCTGGTGCAGTGAGCCGGTCTCCAGGTCCGCGGTGAGCAGCGCGTCGAGGGAGGCGGGGAACGTGGCGTGCTCGATGGCCACGGGCAGGTCGTCGAAGATCCGGACGCGGCCGATGGCGACGACGGACGCGGGCCGCGGGCCGCTGTCGGGGTAGAGGGCGGCTGTTTCCTGGGGCGAGGCGGGGCGTACGCCGGCCTCCAGGACCCGGGAGCGCGGCGTCCTGCCGGCGGCGAGTGCCTGATCGTGGAAGCTCAGCAGGGTGCCGACGGGCCGGGCGGCGGCGGCCTGGCGCACGAAGCTGCCCCGTCCGGGCACCCGTTCCAGCAGGCCGTCGCGCTCCAGCCGGACCAGGGCGGCGCGCGCTGTCATCCTGGAGACGCCGAACTCCTGCGCCAGCCGCGATTCGGAGGGGAACGGGTCGCCGTCGGCGGCGGCTTCCAGACGCCGGCGCAGCTGCTTCTCGATGCGCTCGTACAGCGGTTGCGACGCGGCCATGGCGGGTGTGTTCCTCCTCAGTCGAGCGGTCGGTTCCCAGTGTGACGCCAGTCGACACCGTCTTCGACTTCTGTATAGGCTGTATATACAGCTTATCCGGCGATGTGAAGGAGAGCATCATGTCCGTGGCCTCGATGGACCTCCCGCGCTGGGACGGCCCCCTGCCCGCGCACGACGAGGTGGCGAAGATGATCGACCACTCGCTGCTGCGCCCCGAGCTGGCTCCCGCCGAGGTCGAGGACGGTCTGGCGACCGCGCTGGAATACCGCACGGCGTCGGTGTGCGTACGGCCCGCCGATGTCCGGGCCGCGGCCGCCCTGCTGCGCGGCAGCCAGGTCGCCGTCGGCACGGTCGTCGGCTTCCCGCACGGCGGCAGCACCACGCAGGCGAAGGTCTTCGAGACCACGGAACTGATCTCCATGGGGGCGGAGGAGATCGACACGGTGATCAACATCGGTCGTCTGCGCGGCGGCGACGTCGCGTTCGTTCAGCACGAAATCGCCGCCGTCGTCCAAGCCGCCGAAGGACGCCCCGTCAAGGTGATCTTCGAGAACGCCTACCTGACCGACCAGGAGAAGACCGCCGGGTACGAAGCCGCCGAGACCGCGGGCGCGGCCTTCGTCAAGACCAGCACCGGGTTCGCCCCTGGCGGGGCGACGGCCGCCGACATCGCCCTGATGCGGCGCACGGTGTCCTCCCAGGTGCAGGTGAAGGCCGCCGGAGGCGTGCGCACCTTGGACGCGCTCCTGGAACTTCACCGACTCGGTGCGACCCGCTTCGGAGCGACGGCCACAGCGGCGATCCTCGACGACCTCGAAACCCGCCGCAACGGCAACCCGCCCGCGGCGAGCGCCGCCGACAACCTGACGGCCGGCTACTGAGCCCGGACCCACCGCGGGAAACTCACGGGTCCGGCTTCCGGCGGGGGCTTCATCGGCACGCCGGTCGAGCCCCCGGTCCACCGCCTCGCGGGGTCCAGGGAGTCCGCCTTGACGACGTCCAGCGCGCGATCACGGAGGAGAACGTCTCCGGGCGCCGGGTGACCGCGGTGACGATGTGGCCCTCGGCGATCGCCTGCGCGGCGGCAACCTGCCCCATGATCGAAAAGACGGGCAGGCCGATGACGGCTATGGTGCACAACATGGGAGCACAGGTGGAGCGACGTCGTTACGACTCGATGCGCCGTACGGCACAAGCGCTGGAAACGCGGGCCGAGATCGCCGACGCCGCGCGCCGGCTCTTCGTCAGCCGCGGCTGGGCCGCCACCACCGTGCGCGACGTGGCGCGGGAAGCCGGAGTCTCCGCGCCGACGGTCTATGCCGTGTACGGCAACAAGGCCGGGCTGGCCCGGGCGCTCGCCGACGCCGCCGACCTGTCGGCCGCCCCGGCCCAGCAGCTCGCGGAGCTCGAGGCCGCCGGGGAAGACGCCCAACGGCAGCTCGCCGCGATGGCCGGTTTCGACCGGCGCCTGTACGAGCGCGCCGGAGACATCATCGCGCTGCTGCGCGAGGCCGGACGGGCCGAGCCCGAGCTGGCTGCGGTCTACCGCGACGGCCGGGGCAGGGCCGACCAGATCCGGCTCGCCGTGTTCTCCTCATGGCCCGCCGGCACCTTGCGCGAAGGACTGGACGTGCCGACGGCCGTCGACACCTATGCGGTGCTGTGCAGCGTCGACGTCTATCGCACGTTCACCGACGAACGGGGCTGGTCGCCCGATCGGGTCGAACAGTGGTGGGCCGATGCTCTGGGCCGGCAACTGCTCGCTTGACCCCTGGCGTCCGCAGGCGTGGAGCTGGAGAGCCCTGACTACGCGTTCCGTACGCCGGACATCCACGCCAGATGGGCGACCTGATCTGCGGAGATCAGCAGGTCAGCACGCAGGCGGCAGACATCGCCGAAGTCCTCGATGGAGTTGTCGTGGATCGAGGCGTGCCGCCGGGGCTCGCCGCGGTGTCAGGAGACGCGGCGTTCCGGGTAGTCCTTGGCCTGCCGGACCTCTTCTCGCACGATCGTTGATCAGCCGGCGACGCAGCGGCGGCTCCACGATCCAGCGGATCCCCGGGCGGAAATGAAACCGCAGCGTCCTCACCAGCAGGGTCCCACCCCGGTCGGGGGTGCAGACCAAGCCGCGTCGAAGTCCGAGAACAGCCGCGTCAGGCGGTTGGCCGGCGGCGGGGCCAGGACCACGTCGACCGGTGTCCGGGAGTGAGCCGCATCCGGGACACCGCGGGCGCGGCCGGCAGGCCCGATCAGCATGGCTTCTCACCGGTCAGTGTGCGGGCGCGGAGGCGCGCCAAGGCCGAGTCGAAGTGCTCGTCACTGATCAGGAGCGCGTAGTGCTGCGGCTGGATCTCGTTCTCCCCGACGTCCACGTAGTCCAGCGTGACCCCGTTGGCCGGCGTCAGCGGCAGGAACGGGCCCCAGGGAACACCAAGAGGCAAGTCCAGGATCCTCGCCAAGGACGCGGCCGAGACGGCCTTGTCGCGGGCATGCACGATGGTGTGGTTCAACTCGACGCTCATGCTCGTCCTCTCACTCCGGGGGTTGTTGTGGGGCCGGGACCGGCGCGAGGAGCCGACGCTGCGTACGATCCTGACCGCGGCGCGAGCCGCCCTCCGCCGGGCAGAGGGTCCCAGCGCAACCGGCTCGGCGTCGAGATGGTCGTCGAGCGCATCCGCGGCACCGGCCACCGCATCCATCCCCGTGCCGCCGACATCGCCGTCGCCCTGATGAGCCGGATGCGGAGCCGGGACCGTTGCATCAGCCGATGGAGCCGGTCGATGGGGCCGGCCTGCCCGCACATCCTGGTCGGTCAGGGTCTGCGACCACGTGCTACCAGTCGACCGGCAGTTCGTACACGCCGTACGCGCCATCGTGCTTGTAGGGCAACTCCGTTACCGGCGTGGCCAGACGCAGGCTCGGCACGCGCTCGAAGAGCGTGGCGAACACGATCTCCAGCTCCATACGGGCCAGGTTCTGCCCGAGGCACTGGTGAATGCCGTAGCCGAAGGCGACGTGGTGCCGGGCGCCGCGGCGCAGGTCGAACGTCTCGGCGTCGGCGAACACCGCGGGATCCGCATTGGCCGCACCCAGCAGCGCCAGGACGCCGTCTCCGGCGCGGATCGTCGTGCCGGAGATCTCGACGTCGTCGGTCGCGATACGGACGGATCCGGTATCGGCGATGCTGAGCTGGCGCAGCATCTCCTCGATCGCGCCGGGCAGCAGCCCGGGATCAGCGTGCAAAGCGGCCAGCTGGTCCGGGTTGTTCAGCAGCGTCACGGTGCCCAGCGCAATCATGTTCGCCGTGGTCTCGTGGCCTGCCTGCAGCAGGAGCGTGCACATCTTGAGCACGTTTTCCCGGCTCAGCTCGCCCGCCGGCTCCAAGTGTCCGGTGATCAATCTGCTCAGCAGGTCGTCGGTCGGGTGACGCTGCTTCTGCGTGATCAGTTCGTTCATGTAGCCGAACAGGGAGCCCATGGCGGCTGTGAACTGCTCCCGGGTGGTCGCCCTGGTCAACAGGGTACGGGTCGCGCTTTGGAAGAATTCATGGTCGGCGTAGGGCACACCGAGCAACCGGCAGATCACCAGCGAGGGCACCGGCAGCGCGAGGGCTTGGACGAGGTCCACCGGTGGTGTCGTGCGCAGCATGTCGTCGAGAAGCTGATCCACCGTCGACTGGATGCCGGGCCGCAGTGCCTTCATGCGTTTGACGGTGAACTCTCCGATGAGGGCGCGCCGCTCAAGGGTGTGCTGGGGCGGGTCCTTGCGGACGAAGGGCGGATTGTTGAACAGTTGCCGCAGCTCGGGCTGGATCGCGGGGAAGCCGGGCCGGGTGGCGTCGGCGCTGAAGGCCGGGCTTGTCAGCACCGTGCGGACGTCCTCGTACCGCGTAATCAGCCACACGGTGCTGCCATCGGGCAGGCGGACTTTGGACACGGGATCGGTGTCGCGCAGTTGACCGTACTCGGGAGGTGGAGCGAAGGGGCACCTTCGCTGGAAGGGGAAGTCGGAGAGGTCGTCGGCGTTCGGGTGGCGAGAAATGGCCTCGGTCATCAGGAGGATCCTCCACATGCGCATAAACGAAGGCTGTCCCTCCGTTTGGTTTCCGGCGCTAAGCTAGCACATATGGAGGCGATTCCTCCACATGTTGGAAGGGGATGGAAACATGACCGAAAGTGCTCCGCGGTTGCGGGCCGACGCCCGCCGCAACCGCGAACAGGTCATCACCGCTGCCCGAGAGGTCTTCATCGAGCAGGGGACCGAGGCGTCACTGGAGGAGATCGCGCGGCGCGCCGGCGTCGGGATCGCTACCTTGTACCGGCGATTTCCCGACCGCGGCGCGCTGATCAGAGCCGTCGTACTGGACAACATGGCGGTGATCACCGAAGAGCTGGAAGCGGCCGAGAAAGAAGAACCGGACGCAGAAAGCGTGCTGGTGCGACTCCTGCGCGTCGTCGTACGACGACGGATCGGCGCGCTGGTCCTGCTCCTGCTTCCGAGCCTGCACGAGGACCCGACCACTCACGAACAGGTGCGGGCGGCCCGAGCGAGCGCCATCAGACGGCTACGTCCCTTGTTGCGTGCCGCGCAGCGCGAGGGACGCCTACGCGGCGATATCACCATCACCGACATCGCGCTCGGGCTGGTCAAGCTATCCCGCCCGCTCCCCATGATCGCCGCCAGGCTGAACGACGCGGCGACCGAACGTCAGCTTGAGCTGTTCATCGACAGCCTGCGGGCCTCCTCGGCCGACGGCACCGGACTGCGCGGGAAGCCGGCCCTGGACGCAGACCCGAACGACGTCCTCGGTCCACCACTCTGACCACCCCCGTCCGACGAGCAGGCAAGCGCGCATGGAAGCGTCGAGGCCCTCTCCTGAGCCTGGATCGGCAGAACATCAGTGCCGCTTCAGCACCCCGACCAGGCTCGTGAGGCTGTCCTGGCCATGGCCGGCGGCGACGCCCTCGCGAAAGAGCTTCAGGACGGCGGCGGGAAGTGAGCCGTCCACGCCGGATGCCTGTGCGGTGCGCTGCACGTGTTCCATGCTGGCCAGGCCCATGGAGACCCGATCGACGTCCCCCTCGTGGTTGCCCGCGGCGATGCGTGGCGCGTAGAACTCCAGGAAATAGCCGAGGTTCATGGTCTTCATCGCGTGCGGCAGGAAGTCCTCCGCCGAGATGCCGTTGGCCTCCGCCACCGCCTGACCGTGCAGATAGCCGGCCAGCGCCGTCCAGAACATGTCGATGCCGATCTGGTAGTACAGCGCTGCCAGACCCTGGTCCTCGCCGAGGTATTCGATCCCGGTCAGCACCTCGAGGGCGGGCCTGTGCGCCTCGATCGTGTCTTTGGGTCCACTGTAGTAGGTCATGGCGTCCGGCGTGCCGATGCCCGGAGGCGGCACCTGCACGCCGCCGGTGATCTGCACGGCTCCGCGCCCGGCCAGCCACGCGGCCGCCTGACGCGCCCTGTCCGGGGTGTCGGAGGTGAGGTTGGCCACGACACGTCCGTTCAGGGCAGCAGGCGGGGCTTGAGCAAGGATGGCGTCCATCGCGTCGTAGTCGGTCAGGCTCAGCACCACCAGCTCGTTGGCGGTGAGCGCCGCCTCGACGGACTCCGCTCTCCTCGCGCCCCGCGTCACCAGCTCGTCCGCCCTGGCAGGCGTGCGGTTCCACACGGTCACCTCGTAGCCGCCGCCGAGGTAGGCAGCGGTCATGGCCTGCCCCATGGGGCCCAATCCGATCACGGTCACAGATCTCATGATGCTCTCCCTACTAAAACGAACGCTCTATTTAGAGGAACGGTAGCACGACTAAGACGAACGCTCTATCCAGTACGATGAGAACCATGCGGACCCAGCACGAACGTGGCACGCGGGAGCGCATCGTCCGGGCGACCTCCCGCCTGATGCAGCGGCAGGGGTACGAAGCGACGGGCCTCAAGCAGATCTCCCAGGAGGCCCAGGCCACGCTGGGTTCGGTCTACCACTTCTTTCCCGGCGGAAAGCGTGAGCTCGCGGTCGAGGCGGTCCGCCACGGGGCCAGGGAGTTCGCGGAATTCCTGCGCGCCGCGTTCGACCAGGAGGACGATCCGGCCGCGGCGATCGGCGCCTGCACCCGTGACCTGGCCAAAGGGCTGCGCGAGTCCGGCTGGCTGGACGGCTGTCCCGTCACCACCACGGCGCTGGAGAGCGCCGGCCGGGTGCCCGAGATCCAACAGGCCGCGGAGAACGCCTACGAGCACTGGCGCACGCTGGTCCGCGACAAGCTCGCCCGCGCCGGCTTCGCCGACGACGTGGCGCACGATCTCGCCCACAGCGTGATCAACATGCTGGAGGGCGCGGAGTTGTCGGCGCAGGTGTCCCAGAGCGAGGCACCGCTGGAGATCGCCGGCAGGCACCTCGCACGCCTCATCGACTCCTACCGGTGAGGTGAGCCGGTCCGGGCCGGCCCGTCAGATGCGGCTTGGATGGACGCTTGGTCCGGGCTCGGCCCGTCCGCCTCACGGCTGCCGCGCCGGCTTTCTGAGCACCTCGGTGAGGGCCGAGATGCTGTGCTCGCCATGGCCCGCCTCGGCCGCTCGCCTCACGAGGTCATAGAGCGGGGCCAGCCAGTCGGTGTCGACGTTCGTCTCCCTGGTCAGGTCCTCCTCGTGGGCCGCCCCGGACAGGAAGAGGTTCACGGAGGAGGCGCCGTCGGTGTAGTCGCCGCTGTCGATCTCCTTGGCGTAAACGGGCAGCAGTGACTTGATCATGTCCAGCCACTTGCCGGCGAAGCGCACCATCGTGTTCACCTCCAGCCCGCGTGCCTGGATGGCTGCGGCGCCCTGGAAGAAGCCGACGAGGGCAGGGAGCAGGGTGGCACCCACCGCCATCTCGTACAGAGCGGCGAGATCGCTCTCGTCTCCGAGGTGAACGGTGTCGCCGCCCAGCACCTTCAGGGTCGTCTCGAACTCCTCGAAGACCTCCTTGTCGCCGCTGTAGTACAGCAGGGTGTCCGGCGCTCCCACGGCCGAGGGAACGTTCTTGACCGCCCCCGCCAGGAATCGGGCGCCGTGGTCGATGGCCCAGGCGGCCGTCTCGCGGGCGCCGGCCGGGGAACCGCTGTTGAGGGTGACCAGGGCCCGCCCGCGCAGTGACGTGCCGGCCGGCCGCAGTGCCAGCCGGGTGTCCTCGAAGGTGGTCAGGCAGGTGATGACCAGAGGGCTTGCCGCCACCGCCTCCTCCATGGTCTCCGCGTGCCTGGCTCCCATGGCGATGAGGGGCGCGGCCTTGGCGGCGGTCCTGTTCCAGACAGTGGTCGGGTGTCCGGCCTCGACGAAGGCCTCGGCCAGGGCCCGTCCCATCGAGCCCAGGCCGATGACGGTCACCGGTGTCTCGTTCTTCGCAGTCATATGCATACTCCAGCCACAGAGATAAGCCACAGGGATAAGGAGGTGAGCCCGCTTCCTTGGAGACCGTCGAGGTCGTGCCGCGGGCCCGATTCATGGTGACTGGACCGCACACATTTTCTCAAGTACCTACATTTTTGCCATGTACTGACAAGAATGTAAGTATGGGCCGATGAAGGAGACAAAGAAGCGGACGTTCACCTGCGGGCTCGACGCTGCCATCGCCGTCATGGGCGGAAAGTGGAAGGGCCTGATCCTGTTCGCGCTCCAGGACGCTCCTTTGCGCTTCGGGGAGTTGCGGCGGGCGGTGCCCGGCATCAGCGAGCGGGTGCTGATTCTGCAGTTGCGGGAGATGGAGAGCACCGGGCTGCTGCATCGCGAGGTCTACCACCAGGTCCCGCCGAAGGTGGAGTACTCGCTCACCGCGTTCGGTCAATCACTCAATACCGCGATGGGGCCGCTCGGGGAGTGGGGCGAGGAGCACATCGAGCGCATCGAGGCCATACCGTGGGACCAGGTGGGGTGATCTGCGCGGATCCTTCGCCCGATCACCGTCTGGCCGCGCGCTCCCGCCGTCTGGCGGCCAGGACCTGTCGCAGGTGCCGCTCACTGTGGACCAGCAGGCGGTCGAGGCATCCGCGCCGGAGACGGCCCCCGCAACAACATCGACGACAAGACCGCGGTCAGCCAGAGCAACGCCGCGGCGCCGGTCAGTGTGGCGCTCAGCCCGGAGCGGAATGCGCCGTTCGCCGCCTGGAGAAGTTCGGCCGCCTGCGCCGGGGCGAGCGTTCGCGCGATCTCGGCGGCCGCGCCGAGAGACTCGTCCGCCCCCGGCGGCACAGCCGGCAAGGCGGAGCGGTATCCGATGGCGACGGCCGTGCCCAGGATCGCGACCCCCAGCCCCGCCCCCAGCTCGAACGAAGTCTCCTGGATGGCGGCGGCCTCTCCCGCCCTATCCGCGCGGGCCACCGACATCGCCAGATCGGCGCCGAGCGTCATCACCACGCCGGCCGCCGCCCCCGCGACGATCAGCACGACGAGCACGACAGGCCCGCTCAGCACCGATGGAAGAACGGCCAGCGCGGCGCCGAAGGCCACCAGCGCCATCACCACGGCCGACCGGCGTCCCCAATGAGCCGCCAGCCACGGTGCTCCGCCGGCTCCGACCGCGTTGGCCGCGGCCAGCGGCGTGAGCGCCAGCCCTGCCTGAAGGGGAGCCAGCCCGTCCAGGAGTTGGAGCCACTGGGTGAGGAAGAACAGCAGCGCGGTGTAACACCCGAAGCAGGCGAGCACGGCCACGATCGCGGCGGAGAAGTGGCGCTCGGCAAACAGCGACAGGTCCAGCAGCGGAGCCGACGCCCGCCGCTGGCGCAGCACGAAAAGCACCAGGAAGGCCACGCCCAGGGCCCCGGCGCCCGCCGACATCGCCGACGGTGGTTCCCCCGCTTGCTTGATCGCGTACACCATCAGGCCAAGGGCGGCGACGGACATCGCCGCGTCCGCCGCGTTCCAGCGACGCGGCGCCTGGTCCTTGGACTCGGGGATCAGCCGCACGCCGACGGCGAGCACCAGAGCCACGATGGGTACGTTGACCAGGAAGACCGCACCCCACCACCAGCGCTCCACCAGCACGCCGCCGAGAATGGGCCCGAGCGTGGCGCCCGCGCTGTGCGCCGCCGTCCACACGCCGATGGCGATCGACCGCTCGCGGCCGTCGGGGAAGACCGTCCTGATGATCGCGACCGTGGACGCCATGATCATGGCAGCACCCACGCCGAGCAGTGCTCGGGCCCCGATGAGGTGGACGGTCGTCGCCGACGTCGCCGCGATGGCCGAGGCGCAGCCGAACACAGCGAACCCGGTCAGCACCATGCGCTTACGGCCGAGCCGGTCCCCCAGGGTTCCGCAGGTCACCAGCAGCGCGGCCACCGTGAGCGAGTAGACGTCGACGATCCACAACAGCGCGGTCGCGTCCGGCAGCAGCTCTCCGGTCAAACTGGGCAGGGCGACGTGCAGCACGGTCAGGTCGATGCCGACCAGGAACAGACTCGTGCACATCGTGGCGAGAATCGCCCACTTGCGGGGCCGCGGAGCCGCTTGAGGCCCTTGGGGCCGTACGTTCGCACGCATGCTCCCAGCCTGGGAAGATGCTACATAACCTACAAGTACTGTCTTATTTGTGACATAGTGCCGATTCTTATACCAATACAGGTGACGGGAATGCGGACAAACCTGCCGGACAAGCCGGAGAACTGCATGGTCGAGGTCGCCATGGAGATCCTGGGCGGTCGATGGAAACTGGCGATCGTGTACAAACTGCTGCTGCAAGGCACGCACCGATTCGGAGAACTGAAGCGGGAGATGACCGGCATCACCCCGCGCATGCTCACCCGGCAACTTCGTGAGCTGGAGGAGGACGGGATCGTTTCGCGGACCGTCCACCGCGAGGTGCCGCCCCGGGTCGACTACGCGCTCACGGAGACGGGCAGAAGCCTGGAGGAGATCGTCCGCCTGCTCGACGGATGGGGCCGGTGGTATCTCGATCACCGTCCCGGCACGTCCCCGTCGAATCCTGAACAGGCCCGCCAGACGGCGGATGGCCCCGCTGGGATGCGCTGAAACGGGCGGTGCCCTGTGCACCGCGTTCGGGAGCGAGCGCCGCCCACACCACCGACTGGGCGAGATAGAACGTCATGGACCGTTGTCCGAGAGCGGCGAGCGCGTTGGTCACCGGGCCCCTCCGTTCGGCGAGCCGACGTGCGGCGAGGGCGATGAGGGCCGCGTACCCGAGGCCGCACGCGTAGCCGCTCACCTGGTGCAGGCCGCCGGCGATCAAAGCGTCCAGCGGGGTGTGGCGGGCCGGCATCCCGGCCTTGGCCAGCGCCAGGGGACCGAGCTGCGCGTCAGCACCATGGCGCTCTACCGGCACATCGCCGGCAAGCGTGAACTGGTGACGGCGATGATCGACACGATCCATCGGGAGGCGGACCTGCCCGAACTGCCGCCCGAGGACTGGCGACGGGCCCTCGAGCTCGCCATGCTGTGGGAGTGGGGCATCTACCGGCACCACCCCTGGGCCATCCGGTTGACCCCGGTCGCCGGGCCGGTGCCGGCCCCAGGTCTCATGGCGAACACCGAGTGGATGATGAGCGTGATCACCGCGCAGGGGCTCTCCCCGGATGCCGCACTGGAGATCATCACCGTACTGTCCGCCTACACCTCGGGCATGGCGCTGCAAGCCATGCAGGCGGCGGTGGAGGAGACCGAGCTCGGGCTGGACGCCGAGCACTGGTGGAGATCCAAGGACCCAGAGTTCGCGCGCCTCGCGGCCCAAGGCAGTTTCCCCGTCATGTTCAGCGTCTCCGGACCGCCCGACGTCGACAAGGTCTTCACCCTCGGCATGGAACGCCTGCTCGACGGGCTCACCCCGCTGATCGCCCCGGGAGCCGACCGACGCAGAGGCCGGTCCGGCGCACGCGCCGGATGATCAGCCTCGGTGGAGGCTCCGTCGGCGGGGAGGCCGCGTCACCACCGCCCGGCCGGGGTGTGTGGCAGAGGTGCAGGGCCGGCCCTGGGCGGGTCCTTGTCCGGCGTCATCTGTCGAAGGTGGAGAGCCAGCCCGTGAGTGTCGCGTCGTTCATCGGCCGCAAGGACCCGGCTGGGGCGCCGAGGGCGCGTTCGAGTACGTCACCGTACGCGGCGAAGGTCCGCGAGATCGCCTCAGCACCGGCTTCTTGCAGCACCATGAGGCCGGCGGTCTCGGTGAGGTCCTGGATCAAGGTGAGGACCACCAGGCCGATCCGGTCGGGATAAGGCGTGTCGAAAACGCCCTCCGCGACCCCGCTGCGCACGATGTCATCGACGAGCGGGACGAACCTCGCCGTGCCCGCCGCCCGCGACTTCTGCCGTACCACGGCGTTGTCATCGGAGTACATCACCGGCAGGACCGAGATGAGGAACCGCTTGTCCTCGATCTTCACCTGGTCGAACACCGCCAGGAAGGCTTGCAGCCGCCGCAACGCCGGCCCCTGTCCCGCGGCGGCCGTCAGCGCCTGCTCCCAGCGCGTCATCATCCGCTCCACCAGTGCTTCGAGCAGCGCGGGCTTGGAGTCGAAGTAGTGGTAGAAGGCGCCCTTGGAGATGCCGAGCCCGTTTAGCACGTCCTGGATGGTCATCTGCTGGTAACCCTTGGTGCATACGAGACGGTGGGCCTCGCGGAGGATCGCCTCACGCCGCGCGGCGTAGTCCTCCTCGTTGACCGTACGTGCCACGACACTCCCCATCCATCAGCGAACCGACCGCCGGTTGATTTTACGGGGGCGTCTCCCCCACTTCTACGGCCTCGCACATCATCGCGGTGACGGGCCGGGTTGCGCGTCATCGACCGCTCCCCTAAAAATAGACCAACCGATGGTTTATTTATGCGCGAGGAGATGTGATGAGGTCTGAGGGGAAGATCACGACGTTGCCCACGGCACGTACCGATCCTTTCGATCCGCCCGACGGGCTCGGCGGGCTGCGCCCGTTGACCAGGCTCGTGTACGCGGACGGGCACCTCGGCTGGCTGGCCCTCGGCCACGCCGCGGTGCGCGCTGTGCTGTCCGACCCGCGCTTCAGCACGCGGCCGGAGCTGAAACACGAGCCTCTGTCTTCGGGGCTGGGCCAATTGGGGGCCGATCTGGCGCAACCGGGGATGTTCGTGCACATGGACCCGCCGGAGCACACCCGCTATCGGCGGCTGCTCACCGGGCAGTTCACGCTCGCGCGGATGCGCCGGCTGGAGCCGCGGATCGAGAAGATCACCGAAGAGCAGCTGGACGAGCTGGCGCGGCACGGGTCACCGGCGGACCTCGTGGCCGGATTCGCGTTGCCGGTCCCGTCGCTGGTCATCTGCGAGCTGCTCGGTGTGCCGTACGCGGGCCGCGAGCGGTTCCAGCGGGACTCGGCGATCGTGATGCGTGGCGCATCGGCAGGCGAGGACGTGATGCGTGCCTACGCCTCCCTGTACGCCTTCCTCGGTGAGCTGGTCGCCGCCAAGCGCGCCGCGCCGGCCGACGATCTGATCAGCGATCTGCTGGCCACCGAGGAGCTGACCGACGAAGAGCTGATCAACATCTGTCTGCTGCTCCTGATCGCGGGGCATGAGACCACCGCGAACATGATCGCGCTCGGCGCGTACCGCCTGCTGACCGAGCCCGCCCAGCTGAGTGCACTGCACGCCGACCCGGCGGCGGCGGCCGAGGAGCTGCTGCGGTACCTGTCGATCCCGCACATCGGACCGATCCGGGTGGCGCTGGAGGACGTCGAGATCGAGGGCGAGGTCATCAAGGCCGGGGAGTCGGTCACCGTGTCCCTGCCCGCGGCCAACCGGGACCCGCGCAAGTTCGAACATCCGGACCGGCTCGACCTCGGGCGGGGCGCATCCGGGCAACTCGCCTTCGGCCACGGCATCCACCAGTGCCTGGGACAACAACTCGCCCGGATCGAGCTGCGGCTGGTATACAGCGCGCTGTTCAGCCGCTTCCCCGGTCTACGGCTGGCGGTCTCGCCGGAGGATGTCCCCCTGCGTACGGACATGCTGGTGTACGGCGTCCACCGGCTGCCGGTCGCCTGGTGACCGGTCATGCGGCACCACGGCACGCGCCGGACGGCGTCCGCATCAGCAACCCGTCACAGAGCACCAAGGACCAGACGTACGACGGCATCCGCTGAGGCTCGTCCCGGCGAGTTGCTCCAGGCCGCGCGCGACGCGTTCCACTCCGGCGCGGGTCAGCGCAGGCGCTTGTTCTCGCATGCGCTCCGCACCGCCACCCCGGCCGGCAGGATCAGGACACCGGCGAGCCCAGAAACCGCCCTGGAGCGGCAGGGCGTCCACGATCGTGCCGCCGGCGCGGTCTTGATCCACGTCTGAGGCTCACGGAGACCCCGCTGTACGGCCAGCAGTATCACCGCGCCCGCAGCACGGGACCGGCCCCGGGGCAGAGCAGAACGACGGCCGCCAAGGTGACGGCGATGGCGAGCACCGTCCGGTGCAGCCCCTTCGCGATGGCCACACCCGCGATGAAGTTTCCCCCGATGCCCGCCATGCCGAATCCGAACAGCAGCGGGCCGACGAACCGCTCGTCGATGCCGGACAGGTTCTGCAGCACCGGCCTGACGAACGTGTACGCCGCGAAGTGCCCCGTGACGGCGCTGTCACCCTGTACGGCCATGAGGGGCAGGTCACCCGGAACGGGTGAGGAAATCGGCCAGGCGGACTGGGGCGTCGCCTCCGTGGCCGGCCGCCACCGCGGCGTCGACCACGTCCTTGACCGCCGCGACGACCGTCGCGGGAACCTGGGCCTCCTCGTGTGCGTGGACGATGTGATCCAGGCTCGCGGCGATCGAGGTCATCGAGGCCGACGACGCCCCGGAGAAGCGGCCGGCGTCGATGTCGGCCGCGAGCCCGGGCAGCAGGTCGGCGAGGAGTTGCGCCATCTGCTGAGCGTGCGGGGCCAGCGCGGTGGCCGGGACCTGCTGGCGCGCCGCGAGTGCGAAGGAGTGCATCAATCCGGCGATCGAGGTCCAGAACAGGTTGATCAGAGCGACGTCGAAGGTCGCTGCCCGGCCGGGGTCGCTCCCGAGGTGCGCCGCCGTACCGCCCAGAGCCGACAGCGTGGCGCGGTGGCGCTCGAAGAGGGAGGCCGGTCCGCTGTAGAGGACGCGGGTGGCCTCCGTGCCGATGGCCGCGGCCGGGGTCATGATCGAGCCGTCCAGGTAGGCCAGGCCGAGCCCGGCGGCCCGGGCGGCCAGCTCCCGGGTACGGCCCGCGCCCTCGGAGGTGAGGTTCACCAGTGTCGTGGCCGGCAGCGCGCCTTCGCCCGACTCCGCCAGCGCCCGGTCGAGGACGGCGTCCACGGCGTTCGCGTCGATGACGCAGATCACGCTCACCTCGCTGGCGGCAAGTGCGGCCAGCGGGCCGTCCACCCAGGCGGCACCGCTCGCGACCAGTTCGCCGGCCTTGCCCGCGCTCCGGTTCCACACCGTGGTCGGGTGACCGGCGGCGAGGAACGCCGCGGCCATGGCGCGTCCCATCGGGCCCAGACCGATCACCGTCACCGGCGGCAGCGACATGTTCTGGCTCATTGTTGTGCTGTTCCTTCGTTCGGATCGTGGCGTCTGCTTGTGCTTATCGATCAAGGTTTGCTTCGGCGTCATCAGCAGGCACGAGCGCTGAAGAGGTGCACTGACGTGATCGCTCGCGGCGGGTTTGCCGACTCGCCGCCGCGCGGGATCGACGGCCTGCATGGATGTCTGTTCGACTCGGGGAAGCCACGCCGCGTCGCCCCGGTGAGACACGCCGGCGGCCGCCGGGCCGCACCGAGAAGGTGCTCACCCAGGACTCGCGGGGAACCACGCACAGCGTAAGGTGCCCGATGAGCGCCTCTCGTCGCACTTCCCCGCCGGCCCTCCGGCCGCCACGACCAAGCTTCGGGCCACCCCGTCTCCCCGGCACGTACCCACAAAAAGGTGGCTATCCCTGTCAGCGACACGTCCCACCCTGGATCAGCCACACTTTCCAGAATCCGGCCGTTGGATGGATCACGATCCCGGTCCGGCCGGTTGTCGAGTGCTTGCTGCCGCCGTTCCCCTGCCGGTCGGCGCCCTCACCGCGACCGGGCTCACCCCGCTGAGCGACGCCCGTCACCTCAGTACATCCTGAGCCGCTGCCCCGTCACCCGGCGCCCCTGGTGCGAGGCCAGGAAGGTGATCACCTCGGCCACCTCCTCCGGCTGCGCGACCTCCCGCAGCACCGCGCTCTGCTCGACCGCCTTGACGACCTCCTCGTTGACCCAGCCGGTGTCGGTGACGGGCGGGTAGAGCATGTTGGCCGTGATGCCGTACGCACCCAGCTCGTGCGCGGCCGACATGGTGTAGTTCTCCTGGGCCGCCTTCGCCGCGCCGTACGAGACCTCGGTCGGGAAGCCGTCAGGGCCGCCGGAGGTCAGGCCGATGATGCGGCCCCAGGTCGCGCCGCGGGCCACATGGCGGCGCGCGAACTCGGCGATCAGCAGCGCGGGGGCGCGCGCGTCCACCGCGAACTGCCGGTCGTAGGTCTGCGCGTCCACGATCCGCAGCGGGCGGCCGAAGCCGTCGCGCTCGGTGGGCGTGAAAGTGTCGCTGAGCCAGCCGCTGGCATTGTTGACCAGGATCTCCACCGGGCCGAACGCCTTCTCGGCCTGGTCGAACAGGTCGCGTGGAGCCTCCGGGTCGGCCAGGTCGGCCTCGGCGGACTCGGCCGTGCCGCCTGCCTCGCGGATGCGGCGTACGACGTCGTCGGCGGTCGCGGCGCGGTCGCGGTCGTAGGCCTCGGGATAGGCAGCCTCATTCGACGGCTTCAGCCGCTTGTAGGTGAGAAAGACCGAAACGCCCTCGGCCGCCAGCGCGACCGCCACTGCCGCGCCGATGCCCTGATTGGCGCCTGTGATCAGCGCGACCTTTCCCGCCAGCCCTGTATCGATCATCGATTCTCCTTCCGCGTGGCAACCTCGACCTATACGGCATAGGAGCTGCCAAAGTGGCCATCCTGCACGACGTGGCGGCGCGCCTTCTACAGGATTTCCTGCGGGACTGGAACCCGACCGACACCAGATCGGCTCCTGTCCGGACAGCACCTGCTCGGCGGCTCTCCGCCGGAGAGACGGGTGCGTTTCCAGAGTGCGGTTGTCCGCTGCGCGCCTCGCTCATTCTCCCGTCGAAGACGACGATCGGCGATCTCTCATCGCCGTGCCGAGGGCGTCGTCGTACGGGCTGCGCCCCGCGGGCATCGAGGCCAGCAGCGCCTCGGTCCGCCGGGTCAGCGCGCCGGCGGCCAGCCGGTCCGTGGGGATGTAGAGCTCGTCGGCGCGGACGGCCTCGACGACCAGGTGGCCGACGGAGTCGATGTCGCGGCCGTGCGCGGCCAGCGCGGCGTCACCGGCGGTGGCGATCGGGCGCATCCGCTCGCGGGCGGTGGGCGCGAGCACGGTGTCCGGCGCCGCGTTCAGGCTGTTGGCGGCGACGCTGGTGGCGACCAGGCCGGGGAGCAGGACGCTGGCCCCGATCGGGCGGCCCTCGTCGCGCAGGCCGCGGCGCAGCGCCTCGGTGAGCCCGACGACCGCGTACTTCGAGGCGTGGTAGGTGTAGCCGGAGCTGCGCTCGGGGAAGACGACCAGTCCCGCGGCCGAGGCGGTGTTGACGATGTGGGCGGGGTCGCCGCGGTCCAGCAGGCGTGGCAGGAAGGTGGTCACGCCGTTGTTGACGCCTTCGAGGTTGATGCCCACCACGTGGTCCCAGATCGGGTACGAGATCTCCTCGGAGATCGTCTGCATCACCCCCACGCCCACACCGGCGTTGTTGACCAGCACGCGGACGGGCCCGAGCCGGCGTTCGGCCTCGTCGGCGACGACCGTGAAGGCGGCGCGGTCGCGTACGTCGAGCTCGAACGTGGCCACCTCGGTGACGGCGGCCAGTTCCGCGCTCGCCCGCGCCAGCGCGGCGGCGTCGATGTCGGTGAGCGCCACTGTGAGTCCTTGCCGGGCGAGGGCTCGGGCGATGCCGAGCCCGATCCCCTGCGCTCCGCCCGTGACGAAGGCGGTGATGCCGGGAGAGATTTCCATAGCTTCTCCAAAGTCAGAGCGTGTCTGTTTTCGGAGTCTATATGATGTTTCCGCTATGCTGGCCGCCATGGAGCACAAGGGCATGGGGTTGCGGGAGCGCAAGAAGCTGCGCACGCGCCGCACGCTGATCGAGACCGGGCTGAGGCTGTTCGAGGCGAAGGGATTCGAGGCCACCACGGTCGCCGACATCTGCGCGGCGGCCGAGATCTCCCCCGCGACGTTCTTCACCTACTTTCCCGCCAAGGAGGACCTGGTCTTCGCCGACCAGCCGGATCAGGTCGAGGCGGTCAACGAGCTGCTGGCCGGGCGGCGGCCCGGCGAGTCCGTGCGCGAGGTGCTCACGCGTGTCGTGGAGCAGTTCACGGCCGCCGGGGCGTGGAGCATCGACCCTGACGATCCCCTTGTCGCGGTCCGCGCCCGGCTCATCGCCACCGTGCCCGCGCTGCGCGCCGTGGCGCTGCGGCGGTTGTTCGACATCCAGGGCCAGTGGGCCGAGTCCCTCGCCGCGGCCTTCCCCGGCGAGCTCGACGACCTGGAGGCGCACGCCGTCATCGGCTCGGTGACTGGTGCGGTGATCGCCGCCGCCATGGCCAACCTGCGCCGCGGCGAGGCGGCCCGGCCCATGCCGGAGGTCGTCACCCGCGCCGCCGTCACCGCCATGGACGCGCTCCCCTGACGCGCGGGGGCCGGCACGTCCTGACGGCTGATCGCGGCGTCACGTCGCGTGGTTCATTGACAGACGGCCCTTTTGTACAGCCGCGTGGCCAGAGGCACGAACACGACCAGGAGCACGACCGACCACAGCAGCGACACCGGCACCGCATGCTGCAGCGGCCAGGCACTGGGCATGGGGATGGCCGGGCTGGTGTTCCCGAACAGCTCGCGTGCGGCCTGGACGAGGGTGGAGACCGGGTTCCATTCGGCGATCGGCTTCAGCGGACCGGGCAGCCGCGCGCTGTCGACGAAGGCGTTGGACAGGAAGACCAGCGGGAGCGACACGATGGTGGCGACGTTGTTGAAGACCTCGGGCGTGCGCAGGGCCAGCGCGACCGTGGCCGTCACCCAGGAGAAGGCGTACGCGAACAGCAGCAGCATCAGGAACCCGAGAGCGGCCTCGAACGGCGAGGTGTGGATGCGCCACCCGGCGAGCAGCCCGACGAGCACCATGGTGACGATGCTGGTCAGGTTGATGAGGACATCGCCGATGGTCTGGCCGGTCAGCACCGCCGAGGGCGACATCGGCAGTGTCCTGAACCGGTCGAAGATGCCTTTGCGCAGGTCCTGCGTCAGCGTGTAACCGGTGATCTGCGCGCTTGAGGTGATCGTCATGACGAAGATGCCGGGGAGCAGGTATTCCGCGTATGACATGCCGGGCACGCTGATCATGCTGCCGAAGACGAAGGTGAACAGCAGCACGAACACGATCGGGAGGATGACCACACCGCCCAGCAGGTCGGGAGCTCTGCGGATCTTCAGGGCGTTGCGCTTGGCGATCGTCATGCCGTCGGCGGCGGCCAGTTGCAGGGCGTTCATCGGACGGCCTCCTTGGTCTTCTCGTCGGCCTGGTGTCCCGTCAGGCTCAGGAACACGTCGTCCAGGGTCGGCCGACGCAGGCCGGCATCGCGTACGGTGATCCGCTCGGCGGCCAGGTGGCCGAGCGCCTGGGTCAGTGCGGCCGCGCCGCCGGCCACCGGGATCGTCAGCTGCAGGGCGGCGGCATCGATCCGCATGTCCCCGAGCGCCAGCGGCGCCAGCGTTCTCGCGGCGGTCTCCAGGTTCGCCGCGTTCGTCACCGACAGCTGAATCCGGTCGCCGCCGACCTGGTCCTTCAGCTCGTCGGCGGTGCCGAGCGCGATCACGCGCCCGTGGTCGACCACCGCGATGCGGTCGGCGAGCCGGTCGGCCTCCTCGAGGTACTGGGTGGTGAGCAGCACGGTCGTGCCCTCGGCGACGAGCTCGGCGATGACGTCCCACAGGCCGATCCTGGCCCGGGGGTCGAGGCCGGTGGTGGGCTCGTCGAGGAACAACACGGGCGGGTTGGCGACCAGAGCGCCGGCCAGGTCGAGGCGGCGTCGCATGCCGCCGGAGTAGCCCTGCACGGGGCGCTCGGCCGCGTCCGTCAGGTCGAAGCGCTCCAGCAGCTCGCGGGCGCGCTGCCGGCTGCGCCTGGTGCCCAGATGGTAGAGGCGGCCGACCATCTCCAGGTTCTCGGCGCCGGTGAGGTGGTCGTCGACGGCGGCGTACTGGCCGGAGGCGCCGATGTGGGCGCGCAGCCGGGGCGCGTCGCGGACGACGTCGAATCCGGCCACCGTGGCGTGCCCCGCGTCCGGCTTGAGCAGTGTGGTGAGGATGCGCACCGTGGTGGTCTTGCCGGCGCCGTTCGGGCCGAGCAGCCCGAACACCGTTCCCTCCGGAACGGTCAGGTCCATCCCGTCGAGGGCGGCCACGTCGCCGTACTTCTTGATCAAACCCTCGGCCACGATCGCGTCTGGCATGAGAATCTCCCCGGTTGTCAGGAACGGTGGATGACGATGTCGCCGTGGGTGGTGTGGGCCCGCACCTCGACGACCTGGTCTGTCTCGGCGGGGACGTCGCTGGGGTCGAGGGAGACGTCCACGGTGCCGTACGTGGAGCTCACGTCCAGCCAGGCGGCGGTGCCGTCCCGGATTCCGAGCTCCAGGCCGCCGCCGGTGGTCTCCATGGTGATCGAGCCCGACACCGCCTCGCCGATCTCCACGCTGGCGTACGCAGTCTTGACAGCGACGCCGGCCAGGGCGCGGTCCACGGTCATGTCGCCGTGGGCGCTGTTCAGCCGCAGCTCGCCGGTCACCTCGCGGAGGCGGACGTCGCCGTGGGAGGTCTTGACCGCGGCGGTGCCGTCGACCTCGCCGATGCGGATGCCACCGTGGGTCGTGGTGACCTCGGCGTGTCCGGTCGCGCGAGTGACCGAGATGTCGCCGTAGGTGCTCTTCAGCCGTAGCCGGCCGGCCTGCTCGACCCGGATGTCTCCGTGGGAGGTGACGATCGTCACCTCGCCGAGCGGTCCCCGGCACATGACGGGCGCCGCCGACTTGACATCGAGGCGGGAACCGGCCGGCACGTCGATCGTCACGTCGACCGAGCCCGGGCCGTCCAGCAGCGAACGTGCCCAGCTCGCGGGCGACTCGACGAGTTTGTCGAGCGAAAGTCCCCAGCCGGAGGTCAAGCCGACATGCGCCTTGCCGGTCCGCACGAGGAGCCTGCCGTCGGCATATTCGGCCTCGGTGTGCTCGGCGGCTCGCACGTCGGCGTCGTTGAGCTCGTCGCTCGGTCTGACTTCGACGACGGTGTCGGTGCGGTCGCTCGCGTTGATCCGGATGGTGGCGGTCGCCATGTCGATGACGGCGGCGATGGGTTCGGGGGTGTCGAAGGTCGGCACGGCGGTCTCCTTGTCGTGGATCGGCATGGTCATCAGCGCACCCAGCCGCTGTAGCGGTTGCCGGCCTGCTGAGCCGGGCGCCGGGCGGAGCGGCGGCCGGCGTCACCGGGATTGAGCGCGGCGGAAACGGCCCGTACCAGCCAGGCGTTGACCGACAGCCCGTCCCGGGCGGCCGCCTCCTCGATGCGCGGCTTGAGGTGCTCGGGAACCCGGAGCGAGATCCGGGACGTGCCGCCGTCATCGGCGTCGGGGGGTGGCAACGGGGCGGACGGCCTCTCGGCCTGCCCGATCTCGCCCTTCTCTTCGAACGAACGGGCGTTCGGCGGTGGCGTCACGACGAAAGCGGGGTCGCGCCCGCGCAGGCGCACCTCGACAGCGCCTGGTGCGAGGTCCTGGGTGATCTCGTCCGCCGCGGCTGACAGAGCCTCCAGCAGCGCGAGCCGGGTGGCCGACTCAAGCGTCGCGGCGAGACGTTCCGCCAGCGCACGTGCTTCCTCGCCGCCCGCCCCTGCAGCGATCGCGAGTTCGCGGCGGAGGTGATCGACATACGGCGCAAGGTTCATGACGCCATAATGGCATCACTATGGCGTCACAGCAAGCGCGGAAGGCGGCGCCCATGGCGTCATGGAGACGCGACGAGCTTCTGCAGGGGATCGTCATCGGCCCGGCGACCGGTGCGGGCCGGCGGCCGCTGAAAGCGGCCCGCGGCTAGGTGAGGTCGCGCAGGAGGGTGCCGGCGTCGAGGTGCCCTCAGCAGGTGGCACGCTTCCCATCCTCGGAGGAGATCCCCCACCGCGGGGACCGACCACGTTCGGCGCTTGCCCGAGGACGTCCGGCCCGAGCACGGTCCTCTCGCGGCGAAAAGGCGCATCGCAGGCCGGCGCGCCGGCGTCAGGGTGTGAACGGCGTCACCGGCGCCGGAGTCAGGTGAGCAGAGGGATGGGGCGGTCGACGATCATCCTGTAGACCAGGTCGGTGGTGATGGAGCCGACACGGGCGAGTTCGGAGGTGATCCGCTCGAGGTCGCTCATGCCGGTGGCGACGATCTCCAAATAGTCCCGATGACTCCCTGCTCCTCCAATGCGCGCAGCCGGATCCGCGTGGCCCGAGACACTGAGCTGGATGCTCTGGGCGAGCCTGGCCAGGGTCGCGCGTCCGTCGGTCTGGATGGCGAGGGACCGCCTGATCGATTCGGCTTTCTCGTCATGCTCGATACGAGGTGTTCGTCGACGGCGACCTGGGCGACCACCACGCCGTAGGTGATCGCCCGACGGGGCG
The DNA here is from genome assembly GCF_004349015.1 of Nonomuraea diastatica. Classification (NCBI taxonomy): domain Bacteria; kingdom Bacillati; phylum Actinomycetota; class Actinomycetes; order Streptosporangiales; family Streptosporangiaceae; genus Nonomuraea; species Nonomuraea diastatica. The sequence goes on along the minus strand of NZ_SMKP01000023.1, from coordinate 6,834 downwards.
CGGGGGTTGACCGGCCCGTGCGCCCCGTGGGTCATACGGGCTGCCCGATCGGCCGGATGGTCAGGGTGTTGAGGTCGACGCCCGCCGGTTGGTCGAGGGCGAAGCAGATGGCCTCGGCGACGTGCTGGGGAGGCATGGCGAAAGAGGGTGCGCTGTCGCCTGGCCAGAAGGGGGTGTCGATCATGCCAGGATTGACGAGGGTGATGCCGATGCCACGGGTTGTGGCGTACATCCGCAGGTTCTCGGCGAGTCCGGTGACGGCCCACTTGGTCGCCGAGTAGAGGTTGGCGGGGCTGTTCTTCAGCCCGGCGACGCTGCCGATGAGCACCAGCCGCCCGCCGGGCTCACCCGAGGCCGGGGCCGAACCGGCTCGGTCTTTTGACCAGGTGCGCCCACATTCTCTGCGCCGCCATCCAAACGTTACCGATGACACTGCCAGAACAGCAGGTCAGACACTGTGCTGCCCGACCGTGCCCATGCCGTTACCCATCTGGGATCTTCGCTTCTGTGCCCGTCCACGGCCAACCGAGATAGGAGCACCACCTCGTGCGACAGATCACCAGAGCCGCCCTCACCGCACTCACCCTCACCGGCGTCTTCGCCGCAACACCTCCGGCCACCGCCGCCGCGCCGGCGGGCAATGCCCCCTCGTGCGTGGCCGTCTGGCAGACCACGGGCTCCATCACCAAGAAGGGCTACGCGCGCAACGACTGCGGTCACCGACTACGACTAAAGATCAAATGGGCGCGCGGCACCGACGGCGCCTGCCACACCGTCAACCCGGGACACACCATCTACTCCCAGGTCGCACGGGGCCCTCGCACCTTCGACGGAGCTGACACCTGCTGACGGCCGCACAGTAAGGGGCCCGCCGCGCCCACGTCGGCCACCATGTTCTTCCGTCAGGTGGGGAGCGCCGCCGGCGCGGCACTCGCCGTCGCCGCGTGCACCCCCGCCCGCGGCGCCGCGACCCGTTCGGGGGTTCTCGTCGGTCGTCTCCGCCGCGTCGTACATGGAGATTCCGCCGAGAGCGTGCTCCGCCCCGGACAACGTCAGCAGGAGCGTGGGGCCGGGGCTCTGGAAGTACGCCTCGGCACGCCGGTCCTCGCGATCGGATAAGGGCCGGGTTTTCTGGTCGTCCGTCCCGTCGACCAAGATCGGTGACCCCCTGGCCGCACAACATGTCGGCCGTGTGCCCGCCCAGGAAGGCCCGGCCGCGGCGACCCTGCTCCGGTCAAGGCGTCCACCGAGCCCAGGAACGGCGGTCTCGATCTGGCCGAGGTGATCGAGGATGTGGCGCATGTCCTCGGCTCGGGACCGCCAGTACAACGGCGCCTCCGGGTGGTCCGCCTCAGCATCATCGCATCGAGGTGGGTGGGCTGGATCACGACGAAACCGTCGACTGCCCAGAAAGACCTCGATCTGCAGATCCGCGGTCCGGCCCGGGACCCCGCACCGGCTCTGGCGCCGGCATGCCGTCATAATTCGGCAATCCCTCCGTCCCCTGGCGAACATTCTCTGTTCAAGGTCTCTTCAACATCGGACGTTGGACGTAGGATGTCCTTTCAAACTTTCTCTGCCAGGAAGGGCGAAGAGATGCACGATGGTCACCCCCCGGAGAGCCGTGCCGGGCGCTTCCGGCGCCGACGGGCGGGCGCCGTGATGGTGCTCGCGGGCTTACTCGTCGGCGTGTTCGGCGCGCCGGCGACCGCGGCGCCGACGGAGGCCCCCGAGACCGGCGGCACCGCACCGTTCGCGGACGAGCAGGTGCTCTACAAGCAGGGCGACTTCGGATACGCCTGCTTCCGGATCCCCGCCGTGGTGCGGGCCACGGACGGCACGCTCCTGGCCTTCGCCGAGGGACGGGTGAAGGACTGCGGCGACGACGAGGACATCGACCTCGTGCTGCGCCGTTCCGCCGACGGCGGGCGGACCTGGGGACCTCTGCAGGTGGTCTCGGAGGGGAACGGCACGACCCACGGCAACCCGGTGCCGATCATCGACGAGCGCACGGGGCGGGTCGTGCTGGTGAGCACCCACAACGGTGCGGAGCCGTGCCCGAACGGCTGTGACCGCGATCCCTGGGTGCAGTTCAGCGACGACCACGGGGTGACCTGGTCGGCCGCCAGGGAGATGACCGAGGGCAAGCGTCCGGAGTGGAACTTCTGGTACGCCACCGGCCCGATGCACGGCATCCAGCTCAAGCACGGCCCGCACGTCGGCCGGCTGGTCGTCGGGGCGAGTTACGAAAGCTGGGACCGGGTCGGCGAGCACGTCTACGGCACGCACCTGCTCTACAGCGACGACAACGGGGTGACCTGGAACATCGGCGCCGAGACGTCCTACGACGACGGCACGATGATCGCCCAGGAGGTCACCGTCGTCGAGCTCGACGATGGGCGGATCTACGCCTCGGCCCGCGAGCGCGGCACCGATGAGGGCAGCCGGGCGTACGCGACCAGCAGCGACAGCGGCGAGACGTGGGATGTCCCGTTCCGCACCGTGCCGGCGCTGGCGACGACCGACGTCCAGGCGTCGCTGCTGCGGTTCGGCGAGAAGCACATCCTCTTCTCCTCGCCGATGCACCCGGGCGCCCGGGAGGCGATGGGAATCCGGTCGTCCTACGACGAGGGGGGCCGCTTCGAGACCTGGGAGGAGGGCAAGGTCTTCCACTGGGGGCCGTCGGCGTACTCGGACATGGTGCGGCTGGACGGCGACGAGGCGGCCCTGATGTACGAGGCCGGCGACGTGTCGCCGTACGAGCAGATCCGGTTCGCGCGGTTCAACGAGGCGTACCTGGAGACGCCGAACGGCACCCCGCCCGGCATCCCCGGACCCCCCGCGCCCGGCCCGACGACGCCGGACGTGTCGCCGTACCGCAACAAGACGTATGTCCGCGGTGGTGCGCGGACCACCGACGGACGGTTCGGCAACGGGCTGGCCCTGGACCGGGCGGACGACCGGGCGGAGGTGGCGTTCGACGAGTCCATCGACCTCGGCGCGAAGGACTTCACGCTGACCTCATGGATCCGGTACTCGGAAACGACCGGCGCGCACGCGATCCTCTGGTTCCACCGGGTGGACCGGGGCACCAACCCGCCGGCGCTGTGGTTGCGGGCCGAACCGGCCGCCAACCGCATCCGGGCGGTGCTCGCCGTCGACCGGTTCGACGTGGCCGTGCAGTCGCCGAGCGCGTACAACGACGGGCAGTGGCACTTCGTGGCGCTCCAGCGGGTACGCGGCGAGCTCCGGCTCCTGGTGGACGGCGTACAGGTCTCGTCGGCGCCGGTGCCGGACGGCTCGCTGACGCTCGGCAAGGAGTTCGGGCTCGACGGAATCCACGTCGGGCAGCGGCTGGACGGTGCGGACCGCTTCCGCGGGACGCTGGACGAGGTACGCGTCTACCGGCGCGCCCTCACCGGCGCCGAACTGGACCTGATCCGGCAGCGGAACCTCCCGATCGGCGGTCGGCTCGGGCTGCGGCTGCCGTTCGATCACGTCGGCTGAGGACACGAACCGCCAGGCGATGGCGCTCACGGAGGCCGCCGACCGATCGGCGCACGGCGGACATCCTACGTTTCGAACGAGCGGCGAACACGCGGTGTTCCTCCGGTGGCTCGCCCGTGTAGTCGGCGTAAAATCTCCTCCACCGCCTGGCTCTCGGCGACCGAGAGGTGGGATGTTCGACACAAGGTCTTCGACGAGCCTGGAGGCAGCATGCCTACGCGTGACGGCGCGTCGCTTCAGGAGCGCATCGTCACCCTGATCCACGATCGCGGCCTGGCCCCCGGGGCGCCGATGCCGACCGAAGTGCAACTGATGGACCTGCTCGGGGCGAGCCGCAACAGCGTCCGTGAGGCCGTGCGGGCCCTGCGGGCGCTAGGCATCGTCGAGATACGGCACGGACATGGGACGTTCGTCGGCCACGCGTCGCTCGACGTACTGACTCCGTCGCTCGCCTTCCAGGTGCGTGCTGGCCAGGGTGGCGGGATCCGCGCGCTGCACGATCTGGTCGAGGTCCGCGAGCTGCTCGAGACCGGGCTGATCGGCCAGGTGGCCCAGAGCACCAGCGCCACCCGCCTCGCGGCGTTGGACGCCCTGGTCAACGGCATGGATCGCGACCGTGAAGCCGATCGGGCGTTCCACGCGCTGCTGTACGAATCGTGCGGCAACGAGCTGGTGCTGCAGCTGATCGGCCTGTTCTGGGACGTCTACCACGAGGTCGAGCCGACCCTCGGCCCGCCGGAGGAGCGGACCGCGGAGATCATCGTCAACCACCGCCGGATCGTGGCGGCGCTGCGCGCCCGGGACACCGAGGCTGCCCGGGAGGCGATGCGGCTGCACTTCCGCGACGTCAAGGCGCGCATCGCGCGCGCGACGGCCCGGCCGCTCCCCGCGCCGACCTGACCCGCACCGACCTATTCGGGCCGGGTGTCCTGGTCAAGGGTCGCCCACGCGGAGGGCGGCGTCGGCGTTGCGGCGCCGGCTCATGGCGAGGTGCGCGTACGCCCCGAGCACGGCGCACAGCCCCAGCCCGGCCGCCAGCGCCACGGGCGTGAGCAGGCCTGGCGTGTGATCGGCGACGGGCAGGCCGCCGGCGAATGCGGACACGTAGATCAGCCAGACGTGGTTGGCCTCCCACACGGGTCCCATCGCGTGGCGCGCGTGGTGCCGGATCGCCTGGTGACCGGCTTCTCCCCGGCCGGCCAGCAGCGTCCACAGCCCCGCGCCGAAGTCCGCGCCGGCCAGCACCGTGTACGCGGCCAGACCGGCGAGGATGAACACCATGGGGAGCTCAGCCATCGTGGTCCTCGATCGGCACACGGCTGAAGCGGTGCAGCAACCATGCGACGCCGCCGGCGAGTCCCAGGTAGACCACGACCAGGGTGCCGTAGCCGATGGGTATTCCTGACGCGCCGGTGACCGCCTGGCTGGTTCGCATGATCCCGTACACGATCCAGGGCTGGCGGCCGACCTCGGTGGTGATCCACCCGCAGATGAGCGCGACGACCGACAGGGGGCCCGCCAGGACGACCGCGCGGAGGAACCAGCGTGAGCGGGGCAGCCGTTGGTGACGCAACCGGACGTAGAGGTAGATGAGGCTGAGCAGCGCGAGCAGCGTCCCGATGCCGACCATGCCCTGGAAGGCCAGGCGTACGGCGTTGACCGGCGGCTGATCCTCCACCGGCACCGTGTCGAGGCCCTGAACCGTCGCGTTCGGGTCGTGGAAGGCCAGCAGCGACAGCAGGCGCGGGATCGCGACGCCGTAGACGACCTCCTGGCCGTCGTACCAGCCCAGCAGGTGCTCGGGCGCGCCGCGGATGGTCTGCCCCAGCCCTTCCAGCGCGGCCAGCTTCACCGGCTGGTGCTGCGCGACCTCGCGCGCGGCCCAGTCACCGATGATCACCTGCAGCGGCGCGGCGACCGCCGCGGCCGACAGCGCGACCGTCAGGGCCGTGCGGCGGTAACGGTCCCGGCGGCCGCGCAGGAAACCCCACGCGTACGGGGCGGCGACGAGGAATCCCGCGACGATGAAACCGGCGAAATACATGTGGACGAACTCGTGCCAGAAATAGCCGTTGGCGAACAACGCCGACCACGGGTCCGCGTCGACGGCACGGCCGTCCTGCATCCTGAAACCGGCCGGGTGGTTCATCCAGCCGTTGACGGAGATCACGAACAGTGACCCCAAGACTCCCGCGATCGCCACGGGGATGCCCGCCAGGAAGTGCGGCAGCGGCCGCAACCGGTCCCACCCGTACACGTAGATCGCGATGAAGATCGCCTCGGTGAAGAACGAGAAGCCCTCCAGCGTGAACCCCAGCCCGAACACGTCGCCGAAACCGGCCATGAAACCCGGCCACAGCAGCCCCAGCTCGAAGCTGAGGATCGTCCCGGTCACGACGCCGATGGCGAACAACGCCAGCATCACCTTCGACCAGCGCCTGGCGAGCGTACGGAAGAGCAGGTCCCCGGTCCGCAGGTAACGCCACTCGCAGAACAGGACCATCGCGGGAAAGGCGATCCCGAAGCACACCAGCGGGATGTGCACGGCGAGCGACAGCGCCTGCATCTGCCGCGCCTCGAACAGATATTCCTGGTCGATCGATGCGAACGCGCCACCGAGAGCCGTGATCGTCGCGCTCATGTCGTCTCTCACCTCTGGCCGTGCCGACCACGCGTACCGCCGGCGGCTGGGTCCGGTGCATGTCGAAGACCTCCGGCATGGTGGAGGCGCCTGCGATCGACACTATAAGCAGCCTTCCGTAACTCCCTGCGAGGCTCGCCGGGCACCTCGGGCGGCCGAGGCCGCGTCAGCCGCCACCGGCGGCTCACACCTTTTGCGTCCGGGGTCGTACCACGGCGACCGGGCAGGTCACGTGGTGCAGCACCGCGTGGCTGATCGAGCCGAGCACCGCGGAGGCGAAGCCGCCCAGGCCGCGCGAGCCCACCACCACCAGATCCGCCGTCCCGCCCGCCCGGATCAGGACGTCGGCCGGATGGCCGGCGACCTGCTCGCCGACGATCTCGACATCCGGGTTCGCCTCCTGCCAGGGCGCCACGCGCTCGGCCGCCCTGCGGAGATCCTGCTCGCGGACGGTCTCGATGATCATGCTGTATCCGGCCGCCAACGGCGGGGCGATCGGCATCTGCCAGGCGAACACGACGTGCAACGGCAGGTAGCGGACGCGGGCCTGGTCGATGGCGTACGTCACGGCGGCCTCGGAGTCGTCGGAGCCGTCGTCTCCGACGACCACCCGCCCATACCCCACGACGGACGGCCCGCGGACGATCACGACCGGTCCGGTGGCGTGTCCGGCGACCCCCCGGCTG
>NZ_SMKP01000238.1:0-14147 GCF_004349015.1 Nonomuraea diastatica | reverse complement strand
ACCACCACCCGCCGCATCACCTTGGGGATCTGCAGCGCCCCGCCGCCGCTGGTGGCCCACCGCCCGGAGACCACCCCGCCCACCACGTATTCGGGGCGGAGGCGGCCGTCGCGCACCCACTGGTCGGCCCACGCCCACCCGTGGGCGCTGAACAGCCTGGCCAGCTCCTTGTAGGCCAGCAGCGGCGCCACGGCGGGGTGGTCGATGCGCTTCAGCTCCCACGACCTGGTCGTCTTCAGCGTCACCCCCGCTCCCTTGAACGCCTTGACCAGCTGCTGCACCGAGTCGGGGTTGACCGGGTGGCCGAACGCCGCCGCCACCTCTGAGGCCAGCGCCTGCAGCTTGGCCGGCCGCATGCCGTGCACGGGCCGCGGGCCGAGCAGCTCGGTCAGCAGCTCGTCGTGCACGTCCGCGCGCCAGGGCATGCCGTCGTGCGCCATCTCGGCCGCGACGAGCGCCCCCGCGGACTCCGCGGCGACCAGCAGCCGGAACCTTCCCGGCTCGGGCAGCGCCGCGATGCGTCTGAGCTGGCCGGCCAGCACCTCCGCCACGGCCGCCGCGCCGAGCGGCTCGGGCGCGAACAGCGTGCCGGGCACGCTCGGCTCGTCAACGGGCACCGCCAGCCCGTGGAGCCTGGCGTGCGCGGCTCTGGCGGAGCGGGCCTCACCGTGGCGGCCCTCGTGCGCCAGCAGCAGCCCCTCGGTGAGCGCGATGTCGTGGCAGCGCGCGACCCGCACGCCGCCCGCCACCAGGGGCGTGTAGTCCTCCCTCGCGTCGGCCCAGACCCAGCGCGGACGCTCGGCTGCCTCGAGCTCGGCGACGGCCCGCGCCAGATCGGCGGGACGGCGAGGAGAGCCACCGACCGGGAGCAGCGTCTCCCCCGCGACCACGACGTGCACGTGTCAAGAGTGCCAAACGCCTCCGACAAATCCGGGCACGGGCCGGGAGTGGCTCACGCGAGGCTGATGCGCACCTCGTCCTCCAGCGGCGGATCCAGCTCCTGCCCCAGGCACCCGGTGGCGGCGAAGCAGCGCAGGGTCAGCTCGCCCGGCGTGACCGTGACGTGCATCAGCTGCTTGAAGAAGGGCGGGGTGTCCCAGTCGGACAGCTCGGACAGGTAGCGGTGGAACACCCTGTCCACGGGCAGCCTGAACGGCCACGGCCAGGCCCCGAGCAGCCGCGCCGCCCACCGCATCCTGCGGGTGATCGTGACGGTGCCCTCCGGGGTCCTGACCGGCTGGTTCTTGATGTGCTCCGACATGACGCACGCGGCCTCCGCGGGCGTGAGGTAGAGCCACTTCATCCGCAGCCTGGCGGCGTAGAGCTGGCTGTAGAACGACAGCGAGTCGCCGCGCAGCGGGTAGCACCTGAAGTCGTCCTCGTGCACGCCGGCCACGTCGACCCGCTGGATGGTGTGCGTCGCGTGCATGAACGCGCCGCCGCCTCCTGAGACGACGTACTGGATCAGCCGGTCCCCCACCTTGACCGGATAACGCTGGTAGTTGTGCACGTCGCCGCCGATGGCCGCGACGTAGCGGTGTGCGGGGTCACGCACGATGTCGTCGATCGTGCCGCCTTCCTCCAGCGGCGACGGCTTGTAGGCGTTGGCGGTGTAGATGGGCTTGCCCGTCACGAGGATCTTGGGCCGGGGGTCGAGCGAGACACGCCGCAGCCACGCGGTCTGCCCCTTGTCGATGATGTTCTTGATGCCGGTGTCGACCCCCACGATGAGCAGGTTGTCGCTCTCGATCGCCCAGTACGGCCCCGGCTGCGTCGCCTGCTGGGACGGCCTGCCCCTGAGCTTCCGCGCGCCGGCCAGCCGCGCCTCGTCGATCGGCTCCGGTTTGCGCCACAGCAGTCCGCGGATCCCGCGGTCGGGCTTCGGCTTGAGCTCGGCGTCGCAGAAGACCCGCATGAACCCGCCGAGCCCGTCGTACCAGTCGTGGTTGCCGGGGATGGCGTAAATGGGGGCGTCATAGTCCTTGTACGGACGGAAGAACTTGTCGCCGTACTCGTTGCCCGATCCCGTTGGATAGACCACATCGCTCGCGATGACGGCGAAGGACGTTCCCTGCCCGAGTTTCAACATCCCCGGAACAACGGCGTACTGAGAAGCATCTCCCTCCCCTGTATCACCGAGCAGCAGGAAACTAAAATTCCCCCCGACCGGTGCCTTGATACGAAATTCCGGATCAATCCCGCGCGCTTCCTGAGCCCTCACCCACTGCGCCCGCACCTGCCCGGACGGATCGCCTAACAACCCGGCGAGCACCTCGTTACGCGAGCGCCACAACGTCCGCGGATTGAGCCAGCTGAACCCTCGCCTGTCCGGTCTGAGCTGCGCGAACGTCCCCACCTGCGGGCACGCCCACCCGGCGCCCGACTCCGAGACCCGCGAGGAAAGCTGCTTTGCGCGTTCGGCCGCGACATCCACCATGACCTCATCTTTACCGTGATCTACCGATCACGCATCTTGAACGCTCCGTGCAGTCAGGGACGCGGAGGGTGCACCATGGTGTAGCCTCACCCCCCAAGCAAGCGGTTGGGACCGCCGAGGGGAGGCTCCCATGACCCGTAACAGCCCTGACGACGCGACCCGCAGAGGCACATCCGAAGTGGACGCTATTGAGGGTTTACTGGCTTATGCCCAGACTCGGCCCCGATGGGGTGGAGCGGCGTTCAAGAGCCTGAGCGAAGCCATCGCGAGGAGCCGCATTCTGGTCGGCGAGTCGCCGGAGGAATACTCGGGCCTGCTGGCCCGGTGCCTGAGCACGGGAGCGAGGCTGATGCTCCGGCGCGGGCGGCCCGCGGAGGCGCTGCCGCTGGCCGAGGAGGCGGTCGCGCTCACCCGTCCGATGGGCGGCGCCCCGCTGGTGGCCTCGCTGCACCGGCTCGCCGCCGTGCTGGAGGCCCTCCACCGCTACAGCGAGGCCGCCGCGCTGGTGGCGGAGGCCGACCAGGTGCTCCCACCCGAATGACCGTCCACTGCCACGACATGCGCCCAGCCCTCGTACGCCTCCCCTGCCGGCCGCACCACGCCCGTCCCCCGGCCGGTCGAACGCTCGGCCGCGCGGCCGCCCCGCACTCACGGCCCCGCGGCCGGCCGCACCCGCCGCGGGCCCTCACACCGGCGTGGCCGGAGGGACGAGCACGCCCGGGTTGAGGATGCCCGCGGGATCCAGCCGGGTCTTGACCGCGTTCAGAACGCTCACACCGACGGGACCCAGCTCGGCCGCGTACGCGTCGCGATGGTCGCGGCCGACCCCGTGGTGGTGCGTGATGGTGCCGCCCGCCTCGACGATGGCGGCGTTCACCTCCGCCTTGGCCCGCTCCCACTGGGCGACCGGGTCGGCGTCCTGCGGGGTCACGACGGTGAAGTACAACGAGGCGCCGGTCTCGTACGCGTGGGAGATATGGCACATGACGAGCGGCGAGCCGAGCGCCCCGAGCAGGGCGAGCCGCACCGCGTCGTAGAGACGCGGCAGGTTCGCCCAGAACCCGGCCGTCTCCAGCGTCTCGACGGTGGCGCCGGCCGCGAGCAGCGAGTCGCGCAGGTACGGCGCCGAGAACCGGCCCCGCTCCCACGCCTCGCCGGGGCCCGCGCCGAGCGGTTCGCCGCCCAGCCCCGCCAGCACGGCGGAGACGGCCGGCCGCCGCCCGGTCTCCGAGGCGCCCTCGTGGCCCGCGATCAGCAGGCAGCCGGAGCCGCCCGAGCCGATGGCGTCCGGCTCGGCCAGGCCGATCATGGTTTCGGTCTCGTCGGACAGCCGCAGCACGGCCGGCATGGGCCCCTCCTGCGCCAGCGTCCGCACGGCCGCGGAGCCGGCCGCGAACGACGCGAACCGCCACCCCTCGTAGCGGCGCTCGGCGGGCGCGCGGCGTACCCGCAGGCGCAGCGACGTGATGACGCCGAAGGCGCCTTCGGAGCCGAGGACGAGTTGCCGCAGGTCGGGCCCGGCCGCCGACTTGGGGGCGCGGCCGACGTCCAGGGTGCCCGCCGGGGTGGCGACGGTGAGGCCCATGACCATGTCGTCGAAGCGCCCATATCCGGCGGAGGCCTGGCCGCTGGAGCGGGCGGCCGCGAAGCCGCCGAGCGTGGCGTACTCGAAGGACTGGGGGAAGTGCCCGAGCGTCAGCCCGCGCGCGGCGAGCAGCCGCTCGGCCTCGGAGGCCCGCGCGCCCGGCTCGAACTCGGCCACCATCGACTCCGTGTCCACCGACCGCAGCCGGTCGAGCCTGGCCAGGTCGAGCGCGACGACTCCGGCGAACCCGGCGCGGGCGGCCGCGAGCCCGCCCACGACCGAGGTGCCGCCGCCGAAGGGCACGACCGCGATCCGCTCGGCGGAGCACAGCCGCAGCAGGGCGGCCACCTCCCCGTGCGAGCCGGGCAGCACCACGGCGTCGGGCGCGTCGGAGCCGTCACCCGCGCGCATCCGCAGCAGGTCGGGGGTGGACTTGCCGCGCGTGTGCCGCACGCGGGCCTCGTGCGTGGTCACGACGTGCTCGGCGCCGGCCACCCCGGCCAGCGCCTCGACCAGCGGCCCCGGCAGGGCGACCGGCGGGACCCGCACCGCCTCCAGCGCGACGGCGGGGACGGCGGGCGCGCGCACGCCGAGCAGGTCGTGCAGCAGCGTGCGGATCTGCTCGGGCAGCTCCCGGGCGCGGGCGGGGTCGCCCCATCCCGACCACGACATGGGTTCTCCAGGCATGGGTACACTGTGACACATGACGTCGATTCGTCACAACGACGGGGTGCTGGACGCCGCCCGCGACTGCGTGCTGGCCTACGGAGTGCGCAGGACGACCCTTACGGACGTGGCGCGCAGGGCCGGGGTGTCACGGATGACGCTCTACCGCCGCTGGCCCGACGTGCGCACACTGGTCGCCGACGTGATGACCAGGGAATGGGTGCGGGTGATCGCGGACCTGGACATGTCCGATCCGGTCCGCGCGGTCGTCGCGGGCGTGCGGGGGCTGCGCGCGCACCCGTTGTGGCGCAAGATCGTGGAGGCGGATCCCGAGCTGCTCCTCCCCTACCTGCTCGACCGGCGCGGCGCGACCCACGAGGCCGTGCTGGAGGTGTTGGAGCAGGGCTTCGGCGATCCGCGCAAGGCCCGAGCGGTGCTGCTGGTGGCCCAGTCCTTCCTGCTGTCCGCTCCGACCATGCTCGGCCCCGTGACCGTGGACGACCTCGACGACGAACTCACCGCCTTGCTGGAGGGATACCTTGACCGACGAGAGAGCCGCTGAACGCGCCGCCGCGGTCCCGACCCGGCGCGGCGGAAGGGCACGGGGCTGATGGGCGAGCCTGCCGCGGGGAGTTCGCTGAACGCCCGCAGACGGGCCCGTGAGCTGCGCCGGGCAGCAGAGGAGCGGGTGGACGTGCTGGTGGTGGGGCTCGGCGCGACCGGCGCGGGCGCCGCGCTCGACGCCGCCTCCCGCGGGCTGAGCGTGGCCGCGATCGACGCCCACGACCTGGCGTTCGGCACGTCAAGGTGGAGCTCGAAGCTCGTCCACGGCGGGCTGCGCTACCTCGCCAAGGGGCAGGTCGACGTGGCCTACGAGAGCGCCGTCGAGCGCGGCGTCCTGCTCCGCACGACGGCTCCCCACCTGGTCAAGGCACACCCGTACATGCTGCCGCTGACGCCCGCGGTCTCGCGGCGGCAGGCGGCCATGGTGGCGGCCGGCTACCGGCTGGGCGACGCGCTGCGGGCCGCCGCCCGCACGCCGCGCCGCCTGCTGCCCGGTCCCACGCGGCTCACCGCGGCCCGCACCCGCACCCTGGCGCCCGTGCTCAGCGGCGACGGCCTGCGCGGCGCGCTGCTGTCGTGGGACGGCCGGCTGCTCGACGACGCGCGGCTGGTGGTGGCGATCGCCAGGACCGCCGCCGCCCACGGCGCTCGCGTGCTGACCCGCTGCCGCGCGCTGCGGCTCTCGGAAGGGGGCGCCGACGTACGCGACGAGCTGACGGGCGAGAAGTTCACCATCCGGGCCAGAGCGGTGATCAACGCGACGGGGGCGTGGGCGGGATCGCTGGATCCGCAGGTGAGGCTGCGTCCGTCACGCGGCACCCACCTCGTCCTGTCCCCCGGCACGCTGCACGGGCTGATCGCGGGCATGCACGTGCCCATCCCGGGAGAGAGCAACCGGTTCGCGCTCGTGCTCCCCCAGAACGACGGCCGCGTCTACGTCGGGCTCACGGACGAGCCGCTGGACGGGCCGGTGCCGGACGTCCCCGAGGCGCCCGAGGAGGACGTCAGAACGCTCCTGGAGGTGCTGAACGGCATTCTTGAGGCCCCGGTGACCAGAGAGGCGGTTGCGGGCGCGTACGCGGGCCTCAGGCCCCTCCTGGCGGCCGACGGGCGGACGGCCGACCTGTCCCGGAGGCACGCGGTCCTGTCCGGCGGGGGCGTCGTCACGGTCGTCGGAGGCAAGCTGACGACATATCGCCGTATGGCCGAGGACGCGGTGGATCGAGCGGTCTCGGCCATGAGACTGCCGGGCGGGCGGAGCCGTACGAAGAAGATCCCGCTCGTGGGGGCGGGCCCGCAACCGTCCGGTGTGCCCGTGCGGCTGGCCGAGCGGTACGGCGGCGAGGCGCAGGCCGTGCACGAGCTCGTCAAGGCGCACCCCGAGGAGGTCGGGCTCGGCATCACCAAGGGCGAGCTGCTGTGGTCGGTCCGGCACGAGGGCGCGCTCGACGAGGGCGACCTGCTGGACCGGCGGACCAGGATCGGCCTGGTCAAGCGGGACAGGGACCGCGCACTGCCCGCGACACGGGACGTACTGCGCGGAACACCCCACGCCTGATGGCACCAACCCGTTAGATTAGGCTTACCTAATCTGACCGGGGAAGGAGAACGGGCGTTGGCGACGGGCTGCGAGCATCCCATCGGGTGCCACACGGGGGAGATGCCCACACTGGCGAGCGCGACCGTGGGGGCCAGACTCTGGCTGCTCATCGAATACACCGGCGCCTGGCCCTCGCGCCTGGAAAACTTCGAACTTACTCAAGAAATCTCCGAACTCGTCCGCCGGGCACTCGAACGCGATATCAGGCCCCAGCTGATCCGCCGCCCGGGGAAGCGGACCCGCCCGCAGGAGCAGGGCATCCGTGTGCTACTGGGTCACGCGACCGGTGACCGTCCGTGGCTCGCCGGGGGCGTCGTCGCAGGTCCTGACGATCTTGACCTGGATGCTTTCGTGGCCGGAGTGGTCCCGGAGTCCTGCATACTTGAAGACGAGCCGGTATTTCTGGTCTGCACGCACGCCAAGCGCAATGTGTGCTGCGCCCGCATTGGATTGCCCCTCGCTCGGTCACTGGCCGAATCTTTGCCGGACAGAGTGTGGGAAACGTCACACGTTGGCGGCGATCGTTACGCCGCCAACCTCGTGTGCTTGCCACACGGAATTTTCTACGGCAGCATGTCTCAGGCTGCTGCACTGGCAGCGGCTAACGCGTACCGGTCGGGCGAGATCATTCTCGACCGCTACCGGGGACGCGCAGGCATCCCTGAGCCATTGCAAGCCGTGGAACACTTCGCCCGAGCCCATACGGGAGAGTGTTCCGTCGGCGCGGTGGCCGTGGAATCCTCCAGGTCGGACGGCGACGTCACCAAAGCCATCGTGCGCTGCGGCGACGTCCGGTTCCAGGTTGTGGTTGAGCCATCGGCGTTCACAGCGCCGTGTGGTACGGCTTGCGCCGAGACGATCACCACCTACCGGCTGGTTTCGCTGGACAGGCTCACGCCTGTGCGGTACGCCACGCCTGCTCTCGCCTGACCAGGGAACATCACGGCCCGGCCTTGCGTTGGAACAGTGACGCCAAAAGCGTCCAATGCGGCTCAATTCCGAAATACCTCTCACGAAGGTGGTTTTCTCATGTCTCAGGTACGTCGGCAGCTCGCCCGCCCGCGCCCCAGTTGGGGTTGGCAGGATGATGCCGCGTGCCGGGGTGAGGACCTCGTGCTCTTCTTCGGCCCCGACGGGGAGCGGCAGCCCGAGCGTGACGTACGTGAGCGGAAGGCCAAGGCGATCTGCGCCCAGTGCCCCGTCCGCACCGAGTGCCTTGACTACGCGCTGTCCCGGCCCGAGAAGTACGGCACGTGGGGCGGTCTCAACGAGGACGAGCGCGCGAGCGAGCGTCGCCGTCGTATGCGCCGCGCGGCCAGCGCCGGCATCTCCGCCGCCTGACACACACCCGGCTGCGTCACCAGCACCGCGTGATCACGCAGTTGTCCCGATGAACCGGAGCCTGGCCCTCCATGCCCAGGCGCTGGCGAACCCGGTCGGGACAACTGCCTGATCAGGCACCTCACCTGGCACCATCCACAGCTTCACCCAACGGTCCGGCCGGACGACACCCCGGCCGGGACCCGCGGCCGTCCGTGCGGCGACGCGGGTCCCGTGCGGCGGCGGTCCTTCCACCGGTCCATGCGATCCCGTCCCGCCCGGCGGTCCTTTCCCCGGTCATACGGCGACGCAGTTCCGCGCGCCGACGGTCCCTTCACCGGTCCACGCGGCGATCCCGTCCCGCGCAGCGTCCTTCACCGGCCGCACCCGGGCCCACCGGTCGGCGGCCGCTCCCACATGATCGTGATCAGCCGGCCCCGCCTCTCCATCGCCCAACGCGGCGACCTCGGCAGGGCGCCTCCGCCGCGCCCACGGTCAGGCGACCGAAATGCATCGCCGGACAGACCGTAACCCGGCCTGCCCGGCGACGAACACCGTCTCAGACGATCAGGTCGTCGAACTCCCCGTCTTTCGCACCGAGCACGAACGCGGTGATCTCGGCCTGCGTGTAGACGAGCGCGGGGCCCTCGGGAAAACGTGAGTTGCGCATCGCTATCTCCCCCGTGGGCAGGCCGGCGACCTCGACGCAGTTGCCGTTGGGGTTGCTCTGCTTGCTCTTGCGCCAGACGACGGGAAGGCGGCCGGCGGGCGTTCCGTTCCGGAACTCGTGCATGGGGGCGGCTCCTCGCGATCTTACGGATGCACGTGCATCCGCGCTTGCGAGTTGACAATACGACAGCGCGCCGAAGCACATATACCGGACGACCAAAAATCCTGGTATGCCGTGGATCACAGGGATATCAGCAGCTCAGCCGGAAATGAGCCGCTCCAGGAAGCGCCGGGTCGCCTTGGGTTCCTCGGCCTGGATGCTGAGCCGGTCCATGACCTCCATGTAGTGGTCGGAATCGGCGGGTTTGTCCAGGTAGAGGGCGCTGGTGAGCTGCTCCATGTACACCACGTCGGGCAGCTCACGCTCGGGGAAACGCAGGATGCTGAAGGAACCGCCGGCCGCCGCGTGCCCGCCGCGGTCGAACGGCATGATCTGCACGGTGACGTTGCGCTCGGCCGTGATGTCGAGGAGGAACGCGACCTGCTCCCGCATCGTCTCGGTGCCGCCCAGCGTGCGCCGCACGACGGCCTCGTCGATCACCGCCCAGAGCGTGAGGCCGCTGTCCAGCCGCCCCTGCCGGGCCATGCGCAGCGCCACCCGGCGGTCGAGCTCCGACCGCGCGGCCTTCTCGTGGGCCAGTTCGATGACCGCTCTGGCATAGGCGGGGGTCTGGAGCAGCCCGGGGACGAACTGGTTCTCGTAGGTGCGGATGCTGGAGGCGGCGCCCTCCAGGCCGATGTAGACCTCGAACCATGACGGCAGCAGGTCGCCGTACTTGTGCCACCAGCCGGGGGCGTTGGCCTGCTCGGCCAGGGCGAGCAGCGGCTCGCGCTCGGCGGGGTCGGTGACGCCGTAGAGGGTGAGCAGATCGGCCACGTCGCGCTGCTTGAAGCTGACCTGGCCGAGCTCCAGCCGGCTGATCTTGGCGTGAGATGCGCGAATCGAGTACCCCGCGTCCTCGCGCGAGATACCCTTCTCCATGCGGAGCCTGCGGAGTTGGGTGCCGAGCAGGATGCGCAGCACCGTCGGGCTTCCGGGGGAATGGCTGAGCAGCCTTCCCTCCGCGCTCTGTGCGCTCACGCATCGCTCCTAGATCCTCTGCACGTGCAGATGCGATTCGCATCCGTAAACTACGAAAAGTCTTGCATCGGTAAGCACTCCCCGTAAAGATGGGCATTGGATCACCAGACCGCGCTTCGGGGGCCTGAATGACGACTTTCGACGCTCGGCCGCAAGCCGCCATCGGTTCCCGGCCTCCAGGATGGCTCTCGTCCGTCCTGGTAGACGGTCATGCCGGTGAGTTCGACGCCGTCTTCCCCTTCCACCAGCGCATCGAGCCCTCGTGCGTGGCGACCGCCCGGCGGTTCGTCGACCAGACGCTCACCGCGTGGGGCGTGATGGAGGTGGCCTTCGACGCGCAGCTCGTGGTCTCGGAGCTGGTGACCAACGCCATGCGGCACGGCGGAGGGGTGGCTCAGCTGCGCCTGCTGTCTCATGGCGCGGAGCTCGCCTGCGTGGTGGCCGACCACAGCCACACCGTGCCGGTGACCGCCGCACCCGACGTGTTCTCGGAGTTCGGGCGAGGGCTGCGGCTGGTCGACGCCCTCTGCTCCGCCTGGGGGTGGCTCTCCCCCAGTGGCTCGCGCAAGCTCGTCTGGGCCGTTCTCGTCGGCTGAGCGTGCCTCGCGCCGCCCATCGGCGTACGTCATTCACCGTGATCCCGCCTCGCGGAGCAGCTCGAGTACGTCGTCGTCACTGAGCTGGTCGAAGCGCTCGTACCACTGGCCGACCGCCCTGAAGTCGACCGGCTCCAGCAGCACGACCACCTCGTCGGCCTCCTCCCGCAGGGACGTGACGGTGTCGCGCGCCCCGACCGGCACGGCCAGCGTCACCTTTTCGGGCTTGGCCGCGCCGACCGCCCTGAGCGCGGCCCGCGCGGTGCCGCCGGTCGCCAGGCCGTCGTCCACCACGATCACTTCGCGTCCCTCCAGCGGGGGCAGCGGGCGGTCACCCCGGTAGGCGCTCACCCGGCGGGCCAGCTCACGCCGCTCCTGCTCGACCACGTCCGCGACGGACTCGGGGGTGAGGCCGAGCCGGCGCAGCAGCACCAGGTGGAACACGGGCTCACCGCCCTCGGCCACCGCGCCGACGCCCAGCTCTGGCTGCCCCGGATAGCCGATCTTCCTGGTCACGAGCACGTCGAGTACGGCGCCGAGCCGGCGCGCGATGGGCTCGGCCACCGCCACCCCGCCGCGGGGCAGCGCGAGCACCACGGGGTCGTGGGCGTCCCGCAGCCGTTCGGCGAGCAGCGCACCGGCCTGGGCCCGGTCTGCGAAAAGCATCATGACTTCTGCCTACCCGCCGATGCCGTCTCCTCGCCTCCGCACCCCCGGCCGGGGCGACGAACGGCCGCCCCGGCGGGGACCGGCGGCGCGAGGCGCGCAAGCCGGCCAGGCTAGGCCGCACGGGCAAGGCCGCACGGGCCCCGCGAGGCCGGGCGGCGGCGAGGAGCGGACGGTCAGGCGCGGACGGTCAGGGGCGGTTGCGGCCCGAGCGGCGCATCTCCTTCGTGATGACCTTCCACTTGTTCTGCTGCTCCTTACGGAGCCGCGCGTCGGTCCTGGCCGCCATCCACGCCGCCTCCCGCTGCAGCTTGCGCCAGCTCTCCAGGCGCCGCTCCGGCAACTCGCCGCTGTCCAGGGCCGCCAGCACCGCGCATCCGGGCTCTCCCGAGTGTCCGCAGTCGCCGAACCTGCACTGCTCCGCGAGCGCCTCGATGTCGGCGAAGACGAGGTCGACGCCCTCGCCGATGTCGTAGAGGCCTATCCTGCGAATGCCCGGCGTGTCGATGATCAGCCCGCCGCCGGGCAGCGGGATCAGCTCTCTGTGCACGGTGGTGTGCCGGCCACGCCCGTCGGCGGCGCGCACCTGCTGGGTCTCCATGACGGGCTCCCCGGCCAGGGCGTTGACCAGGGTGGACTTGCCGGCGCCCGACGGGCCGAGGATGACGGCCGTGCGGGAGCCTTCGAGGTAGTCGCCGGCCAGCCGCACGCCGTCGCCCCTCAGCGAGGAGACGGCGTGCACGTCGACGCCGGGCGCGGCCACCCGCACGTCGGCGAGCAACTGGTCGAGGCCGTGCTCGAACAGGTCGGACTTGGTGATGAGCACGACCGGCGTGCCCCCGGACTCCCAGGCCAGGGCGACGAGCCGCTCGATGCGGCCCAGGTCGGCGAAGTCGGTGGAGTGCATGGACGGCTCGGCCACGAAGACGACGTCGACGTTGGCCGCGAGCACCTGGCCCTGGCCGTCACCTGACAGGCCGCCGACCGAGGTGCGGCTGACGCCTCCCCGGATGAACGCGGTCGTCCTCGGCAGGACATCGCCGAGCTCGTAGCGGCCCTCGTGGAGCCAGGACAGCGCGACCCAGTCGCCGACGCACGGCAGCGCCACCGGGTCGGCGGCGGCCGCCCTGCGCACGTGGGCGGCGTATTTGGCGTGATGCTGGCCGTCGGCCGCGATCACCTCGGCGGCGCCGCGATCGACCCGGGCGACGCGGGCGGGGACGGTGCCGGCGGGCAGCTCGGCGGCGCGCAGATCGCTCCAGCCGAGCAGGGAAAGATCGTATGACAACGCAGTGACCCTTTGATGCGAGAAGGAGCCGGGCAGCTCAGGCGAGGGCCCGGAGGTGGACGGACAGCATGTCGGCCAGAACGACCCGCATAAGTCCCCACCTCCTCGATCGGTTGCCATGGCGACTCTACGCATACCGCCCCGACGTGCGCAATCACATTAAGTATCGCGATCTGTTGAACCGTGTCAGGGCGACCGGCCGTACCACCTGCCGACGGACGCGAGAAAGGGGAATGATGCGGATCAGCACGTATCCCCCGCCCTCGGCCGAGGAAGCCCTCCCGATGGGCAGGCCGCGCTTACGACACTGGCTCCGGCGGGTGCGACCGGATGACGCGGTGCGCGACGACGCGGTGCCGGACGACGAGGTGGTCGTGTCCGCGCTCTACCGGGAATATCACCGGCCGCTGCTGGCCTTCGTGATCAGGCTCACGGCCGGCGATCGGCAGTGGGCGGAAGACGTGGTGCAGGAGACCATGATTCGTGCCTGGCGCAGTGCGGAGCGGCTCGACCCTGACGCGGTCTCGCTCATGCCCTGGCTGGCCACGGTCGCCAGACGTATCGTGATCGACGACCGGCGGCGCAGGGACGCCCGCCCGCAGGAGTCGGGCGACGGTCAGCTGGAGAGCATGTCCGTGCCCGACGGGATGGAGGGACTGCTGCACCAGGTGGTCGTGTCCGAGGCGCTGAAGGCGCTGTCGCCGGCACATCGCGAGATCCTCAACGAGACGATCTTGCAGGATCGCTCGGTCAACGACGCCGCGCAGGCGCTCGGCATCCCGGTGGGCACCGTGAAGTCCCGCGTCTACTACGCCGTCCGCGCGCTGCGGATCGCGCTGGAGGAGCGGGGGGTGACGGCATGACCTCCCGCGTGGAGCACACCGACGTCGGCGCCTACGCCCTCGGCCTCCTGGAGGAGGACGACCGCTTCGCCTTCGAGGCCCACCTTCTCGGCTGCCCCGCCTGCCGGTCCGAGCTGGCCGACCTGGCCGGCGTGGCGAGCGTGCTGCACGGCATCGGCCCCCTTCCCGAGGACCCCCGCCCGCCTTCCTCCGGCGACCTCACCGGGCAGGGCGACGTGGTCGGCCGCCTCCGGCGCAGGAAGGCGGCTCACAGGCGGCAGCGCAAAGGGACGTTCGCCGCCGGGATGGCGGCGGCCGTCACGCTGGTCGCCGGCGGGCTGACCATCGGCACGCAGCTCAGCGCGGGCGAACCGCCGGTCGCGCAGGGCGAGGCGGAGAACATGGGCCCGGCCGAGCAGTTCTTCGCCGGTGGCACCCCCATCGAGGGCAAGGGCGTCGACGGGGTGACCGGCGGGCTGGTCGTGGAGTCCAAGGCCTGGGGCACCCACGCGGCGCTCAAACTGGCCGGGATCAAAGGGCCGCTGGAGTGCGAGCTGATCTCGGTCGGCAAGAAGGGAGAGCGGCGGGTGATGACCGGATGGTCCGTACCTCCAGCTGGGTACGGAGTTCCGGGCTCACCCGACCCCCTCTACATGCACGGCGGCAGTGCCACGCCGCTGCAGGACGTCGACCGCTTCGAGGTGGTCACCTCGACCGGCAGGAAACTGCTCACCGTCGAGGCCTGACCATCGCCATCGCGGGCGGGGCACTCC
>NZ_SMKP01000237.1:0-14702 GCF_004349015.1 Nonomuraea diastatica | reverse complement strand
GGCCGGAGCGGGGGGTTCTGACAGGACGACGTGGACGTTCGTGCCGCCGATGCCGAGGGACGAGACCCCGGCAAGGCGCGGGCCGGCCGCGAGAGGGGCCCACTCCGTGGTGGTGGTGAGCAGGTGGAACGGGGTGGAGTCGAGGTCGAGGTCGGGATGGGGCCGGGTGACGTTCACCGTGGGGACCATCGTGCGGTGCCGGAGCATCAGCGCGGCCTTGATCAGCCCGGTGACGCCCGCAGCCGCGTTCAGGTGGCCGACGTTGGACTTCACGGAGCCGATCGCGCACCCGGACGCGCCGGCGAAGGCCGCGGCGGCGGCCGCCACCTCGATCCGGTCGCCGAGGTCCGTCCCGGTGCCGTGCGCCTCAAGGAACCGCGCGTCCGCGGGTTCCAGCCCGGCCGCCGCCCACGCCTCGACGATGGCGGCCGTCTGCCCGTCCACGCCGGGCGCGGTGAACCCCACCCGCCCGGCGCCGTCGTTGCTGAGCGCCGTGCCGCGGACGACCGCGTAGATCGGGTCGCCGTCGGCCAGGGCGTCCTCCAGGCGTTTGAGCACCACCAGCCCGACGCCGTTGCCGCCGACGGTGCCCGCCGCCTTCTCGTCGAAGGGCCGGCACCGCCCATCGGGCGAGAAGATGCCGCCGGGCTCGTACAGGTATCCCCGCTTGTACGGCGTGTCGATCGACACGCCGCCGGCCAGCGCCAGGTCGCACTCGCTGAGCAGCAGCGCCTGGACCGCCATGTGCACGGTGGCCAGCGACGTCGAGCAGGCCGTCTGCACGGTCAGGCTGGGCCCGGTCAGGTTCAGCCGGTACGACAGCCACCCGGCCATGAACTCCCTGTCGGTGAACATCCGCACCTGCATGGGCCCGAGCCGGGCCCGCAGCCCCGGATCGAGCTGCGCGGCGAGCGCATGGTCGCTGGGCTCGCCGCCCACGTACACGCCGGTCCTGTCGGGAGCCGCGCGCGGGTCGTGCCCGGCGTCCTCCAGCGCCGACCACGCCGTCTCCAGCAGCTGCCTGAGCTGCGGATCCAGCGCCCGCGCCTCCGCCGCGCCGAACCCGAACAGCTCGTGCTCGAACCGGTCCGCGTCCGCCAGGAACCCCTTCGACGGCACGTAGCCGGGATGGCGCAACTCGTCGGCGGGCACGCCGTCGGCCAGCAGCTCCTCCTCGCCGAAGTCGGCGATCGAGCAGACGCCGTGGCGCAGGTTGGCCCAGAACTCGGCCACGTCGCGGGCGCCGGGGAAGCGGCCGCTCATCCCCACGATGGCCACAGCCGGTGCGTCGGTCATGCGTTACCCTCTCTGTGCGTTCCTGCGCGCGGCGAGCCGTTCGCGCCTGCTCTGGCCTCGCCGTCTTGCCGCGTCGGCGTCCGCCCTGATGGGGGAGCCGGCAGGCGAACCGGCGGGGTGGTCCAGCCGGTCGGCGAGGGCGGCGACCGTCGGATGCCGGAACAGGTCGACCAGCTTGAGCCCGCCGTCCCCGCCGCGCTCGCGCAGCGCCGCCAGGACGGCCAGCAGCCTGATCGAGTTGCCGCCCAGGTCGAAGAAGTTGTCGTGCGCGCCGACCTGCCCGCCGACCTGCCCGCCGACCTGAGCAAGGCCGAGCGCCTCCGCCCACACCTCCGCCAGCAGCCGCTCGGTGTCGGTGGCCGGGGCGACGTAGGGGCGCCCCAGGTCGGGGCGGGTCGGCGGCGGCTCGGGGAGCAGCGACCTGTCCACCTTGCCGGACCTGTTGACGGGCAGCTCCGGCAGGAGGACGACCGAGTCGGGCACCATGTAGCCGGGCAGCCGTTCGCCGAGCCACGCCCGCAGCTCCGCGGCGGGTGGCGGCTCGCCGTCCGCCACCATGTACACCGCCAGCCGGTCGCCGCGCACGGACGCCGCCGCCACCGACACGCCGGGGTGCGCCGCGAGGACGGTCTCGATCTCGCCCAGCTCCACGCGGAAGCCGCGCAGCTTGACCTGCGTGTCCACCCGGCCGAGATAGGACAGCACCCCGTCGGCGTCGTACCTGCCGAGGTCGCCCGTGCGGTACATGCGCCCGCCCGGCGGCCCGTAAGGGTCGGCGACGAAGCGCTCCGCGGTCAGCCCGGGCCGGTTGGCGTACCCCCTGGCCATCCCCGATCCCGCCAGGTAGATCTCCCCGGTCACCCCCACGGGCACGGGACGCAGCCGCTCGTCCAGCACGTACGCCCGCCCGTTGGCCACCGGGCGCCCGATCACCACGGGCCGCCCCGGCGACAGGTCGGCCGTGGTCGCGTAGACGGTGGTCTCGCTCGGCCCGTAGGCGTCCACGATCCGGCGCCGCGGCGTCGCCCAGCGCTCCACCAGCTCGGCCGGGCACGCCTCGCCGCCGACGGCCAGCGTGCGCAGGTCCGGCAGCGACGTCTCGCGGGCGTCCGGCGGGCAGGGCAGCGACATGGCGGCCGACGGCGGCAGGAAGGCATAGGTGATGCGGGAGTCGCGCAGGCGGGCGTACAGGTCCTCGCCGAGCCGCTCGCACTCCGCCGCGATGTGCAGTTCGGCCCCCGCGACGAGGGAGAAGACCACGTCGGACACGGCCACGTCGAACCCGAACGACACGTACTGCAGCACCCGGTCGTCGCCGGTCACGGGGAACTGGTGGCGTACGGCGGTGGCCAGGTTCAGCAGGGCCCGGTGCTCGACGGCGACGCCCTTGGGGGTGCCGGTGGAGCCGGAGGTGTAGAGGATGTAGGCCGTGTTCGCGGGCTCGGGCCGCGTCGTGAGCACCGGCCCGACCGGAGGGAGGGGGTCGTCGCCGTCCGGGGCGGCCACGGGCACGCCGAGGTCCACGGGCTCGGCCGCGATCAGCAGCCGCACCCCCGCGTCGCCGATCATGAACGTCAGCCGGGCCGCCGGATGCCCGGGGTCGAGGGGCACGTACGCGCCTCCCGCGCGCAGCACGGCCAGCGCCGCCACCACCATGTCCGCGCCTCTGGGCAGGCAGAGCCCCACGGGGATCTCCGGCCCGACGCCCGCCGCGCGCAGCCGGCCGGCCAGCCGGTCGGCGCGCTCCAGTACCTCGCGGTACGTGAGCGCGGTGGCGCCGCAGACGAGCGCCGTGGCGCCGGGACGTTCCGCGGCCCGCTCGGCCACCAGGTCGGGGACCAGTCGGGTGGCGGTGGGGGCGGCCGTGCGGTTCCACCCGTCGACGATCAGGCGGTGGTCCGCGGCGGGGAGGAGGCCGGCGGCGCTCACGGGCCGGCCGGGGTCGCCGAGCAGGCCGTCGAGCAGCGTCGCGAAGGCGCGTGCCCAGTGGCGCACGGTCTCCCGATCGAACAGGCCGGCCCGGTAGACGAAGTGGGCGGCCAGCTCGTCGGCCTGGCGTTCGACGTTCATGAGCAGGTCGAACTTGGCGTCGTCCAGCAGCAGCTCGACGCGCTCCGCGGTGGCGCCGGGCAGGTCGAGGGTCAGCCGGGTGTCGTCGTCGTAGGCCAGCATCACCTGGACGAGCGGGTCGTGGCTCAGCTCCCTGCCGGGGACGAGGGCCTGCACCACAGCCTCGAACGGGGCCTCGTGGTGCGTCCGGGCCGCGAGGAGGCGCTCGCGCACCTGGCCGATCAGGTCGAGGAACGCGGGGTCGTCCGACAGGTCGGCGCGGACGGCGAGCGTGTTGACCAGCAGGCCGATCATGGTCTGGAGGTCCGCGTGGTCGCGGCCGGCCACCGGGACGGCGACGACCAGGTCCCGCTGGCCGCTGATCCTCGCCAGGAACGTGGCGAACGCCGCGAACATCACCATGTACGGCGTCGCGTTCCGTTCGGCGGCGACCTTGGCCAGCCGCTCCCGCGTGCCGGAGGGCAGCGGGACGCGTACGACGCCGCCCGCCGCCGACTGCACGGCGGGGCGGGGCCTGTCGGTGGGCAGGGCGAGCGTCGTGGGCGCGTCCTTGAGCGTCTCCGCCCAGAACGCGACGGACTCGTCCATGGCGTGCGACGCGAGCCGCTCGCGTTGCCAGGCGGCGTAGTCGGGGTACTGCGGCGCGGGCTCGGACGGCACGGCGCCCGCAGGCGGCGGCCCGGCGGGGGAGGTGAGCCGCCGGTAGGCGCCGGAGAGCTCCTCCAGCAGCAGCCGCAGCGACCAGCCGTCGCACACCAGGTGGTGGACGGTCAGCAGCACGAGGTGGTGCTCGTCGTCGAGGACGTACACCACGCACCGCAGCAGCGGCCCCGCCTCGACGTCGAACGGCGCCGCCGCCTCGGCCGCCGCCCGTGCGTGCGCCTCCGCCGCGGGCACGTCCCTCTCGACGCGCAGCGCGGCCTTCCACGATGGGTCCGCCTCCTCCGCGACGACCTGCAGGTAGCCGCCGTCGTGCGGCTGGAACACCGTGCGCAGCGACTCGTGCGCGGCGACCACCGCGTCCAGGGCCGCGCGGAACGCCTCGACGTCGAAGCGCCCGCGCACGGTGAAGGCCACGGGCACGTTGTACTGGGCGGTGCCCGGGTTGAGCTGGTCGAGCACCAGCATTCTGGCCTGCGCCGGGGACACGGGGAACTCGTACTTCTCCATCACGACTCCCGGAGGATCGGCTCGATGACTCTGGCGATCTCGGCGGCGGGCCCGGGCCTGAGCAGATCGCTGTGCCCGCACCCCAGGTCGTGGACCCGCACGTGGCGGGCGGAGCCGCTCCAGCGCTCCGCCTTGACCGCCGAGCCGAGGCCGCCGGGCTGGGCGGTGGCCGAGAACAGCAGCACCGTCCCGTCATAGGGGGGCGGCCGGTAGGTGACGGCCAGCCGCAGATGCCCGGCCACCGTGCCGGCCACCGCCGACAGGCGCTCGCCGGCCAGTCCCGACAGCGGGCCCTCGCTGCCGCGCACGGCGGCGAACACCCGCTCCCGCTCCAGCCGCCCCGGCTGCGCGTAGGGGTGCAGCGTGCGCGTGCGCAGCAGGATGGTCAGCGCCTCCTGCTCGACCTCGTCCGGGTCGGGCTCCTCGCCCGGCGGCCAGGGGACCGCGTCCAGCGAGGCGACCAGGCCCACCTGCCGGCCGCCCTCCCGCAGCCGGGCGGCCATCTCGTACGCGAGCAGCCCGCCGAACGAGTGCCCGAGCAGCAGGTACGGCCCCTCGGGCCGGACCGCCAGCAGCCGCGCCAGGTAGTCGTCGGCCAGCTCCCGCATGGTGCCGGGCAGCCGCCAGGCGCCGTCACCGAGCACCGGCGACTGCAGCGCGTGCACCGGGCGGTCCTGGGGGAGGTGGGGGAGCAGCGCGGTGTACGACCAGCCGATGCCCCGGCCGGGGTGCACGCAGAACAGCGGCGCTCTCCCGCCCTCGGCCCGCAGCGTCAGCAGCGGCGACAGGTCCAGCTCGGCCGGAGCCCGATCGGAGCGCGCGCCGAGGCGCACGGCGAGCTCGGCGGGCGTGGGGGCCTCGAACACGGCAGCGATGGAGGTGCGGACGCCGACCGTGGACTCGATCGCGGCGGTGAGCCGCATGGCCAGCAGCGAGTCCCCGCCGGAGGCGAAGAAGTCGGTGTCCGCGCCCGCCTCCGGCAGCCGGAGCACCTCGGCGAACAGGCCGCACAGCTCCTTCTCGCGCGTGGAGCGCGGCTCGGCGGGGTCGTGCGGGCTCGCGGCGGCCCGGGGAACGGCGTCCTGGCGGGCGGCGCGCGGCCCGGGAAGCGGAACGGCGGGCAGGGCGGCGCGGTCGACCTTGCCGTGGGGGGTGAGCGGCAGGCGGTCGAGCGGCACGTACTGGGAGGGGAGGAGATACCTGGGCAGCCGGGCGGCGGCGTGCGCGCGCACCCGCTCCAGCGCCCCGCCGGGCACCACGTACGCGACCAGCCGCCGGCCGCCTCCGGGCGCGTCGGCGGCGGCGACGACCGCGCGGGTCACGTCCGGCGAGCTCTCCAGGACGGACTCCACCTCGCCCGGTTCGATCCGGTGGCCGCGGATCTTCAGCTGGCCGTCCGCCCGGCCGGCGAACTCCAGCTCCCCGCCGAACGTCCACCGTGCCAGATCCCCCGTCCGGTACATCCGCTCGCCGCTCGCGTACGGGTCCGCCACGAAGCGTTCCGCCGTCGGACCGGGCCGGCCGAGGTAGCCGCGGGCCAGGCCCGTCCCTGCGATGTACAGCTCACCGACGACGCCGGTCGGGGACGGACGCAGGCGCGCGTCCAGGACGTACACGCGCGTGTTGTCCAGCGGCCGGCCGATCGGCACCGGTCCGCTCCCTGGGCCGCTCCCTACGGGATGGGCGGTGGCGAACGTGGTCGTCTCCGTGGGCCCGTACCCGTTGACGACCCGCACACCGTGCCGCGCCGCCCGGCGGACCGCGTCCGGCGGCAGCACGTCGCCCCCCGCCCACACCTCGCCCGCCGCGGCCAGCGCTCCGGGCGCGAGGTCGGCCACGGTGCGGAACAACTCGGCCGTCAGCCACACGGCGTCGAGCCGGCCGCGCAGGATCGTGTCCGGCTGGAGCGGGCCCGGCGGGGCGATGACGACGGTGCCGCCGTTCAACAGCGGCGCCCACAGCTCGTACGTGGCCGCGTCGAACGTGTGCGGGCTGTGGAGCAGCACCCGCCGGTGCGCGGCGAAGCGCCGGTCGGCGGCCAGCTCCGCGATGTTCTCGTGGGTGACGACGACGCCCTTGGGGGCGCCGGTGGAGCCGGAGGTGTACATGACGTAGGCGGCCGAACCGGGGTGCACGGGTTTCGGCGGGAAACCGTTCCCGTCCACGGCCGGCGGGCTCGTCAGGACGGTGCGGGCGCCGCTGTCGGCGATGAGCCGGTCGAGGCGGTCACGCGGCTGCCCGGGATCCAGCGGCACGTAGCAGCCGCCCGCCTTCAGCACCGCCAGCTGGGCGACCACCAGGTCGGGCGAGCGGTCCATGAGCACCGCGACCGGCGTCTCCTGAGCCACGTCGAGCCCGGCCGCGACCTGGCCGGAGCGGGCGTCCAGCTCGGCGTAGGTGAGGGTGTGCCCGCCGTGCTCGACGGCCACGGCGTCCGGGGTGCGGGCCGCCTGCGCCGCGAACCGCTCGGGCACCGATCCGCCCGCCCGCGCCCGCGCGGCGCCGTTCCAGGTCACGAGAAGCCGGCGCGTCTCCGCCTCGGGAAGCACGTCGCCGCTCTCCGAGCCCTCGGCCACCCTCTCGAACGCCCTGGTCAGGCGGGCCGCGATGGCCTCGGTCTCGGCGCGGCCGACCAGGTCGGCGCGGTGGCCGAGCCGCAGCCACAGCCGCTCGCCGGCCACGACCGTGACGGTGAGCGGGTAGTGGGTGGCGTCGCGCACCTCGGTCAGGCGGACGCCGGAGGAGGCCAGGCCGTCGCGGGGGTAGTTCTCGAAGGCCAGCAGCGTGTCGAACAGCTCGCCGGCGCCGCGCCGCACGTCCGCGAGCCGTACGTGGTGGAAGGCCGAGAGCCGGGCCTGCTCGTCCTGCAGGCGTTCCAGCAGGCCGGGCTCGCCCGTCCTGACCCGGACCGGCAGCGTGTTGATGAACAGTCCCACCATCGACTCCACGCCCGCCAGCTCCGGCGGGCGGCCCGACACCGCCGTGCCGAACACCACGTCGGAGCGCCCGGTCAGCCGCGCCAGCACCAGACCCCACGCCGCTTGCACCAGCGTGTTGACGGTCACGCCCGACCGGCGCGCCCGCCGGCGCAGTGCCTCGCTCAGCTCCGCCGTCAGCTCGGTCTCCACCGATTCCTGCCGCATGCTCGCCGTGCCCGCGCCGGGCCTGAGCAGGGTCGGCCCCGGCAGGTCCGCGAGGGCGTCCCGCCAGGCCCGCGCCGCCCGCTCGCCGTCCTGGGCGCGCAACCAGGCCAGATAATCCCGGTACGGCGGGGCGGGCGGCAGCGTGCCGGCCCCCGTGTAGAGGGCGGCCAGCTCGCTTGCCAGGATCGGCATCGACCAGCCGTCCACCAGGAGGTGGTGCAGGGTCAGCACCAGCTCCCGCCGGCGCACCAGGGTGGCGCGGACCAGCGGCGGCCGGGTCACGTCGAACGGGCGCAGCAGGTCGGCTTCCAGGATGCGCTCCAGCTCGGCGTCCGACGGCGGGTCCACCTCGGTCCACGGCAGGCGCACCCGGTGCGGGACGAGCTGCACCGGGCGGTCCAGTCCCTTGTGGCGGAAGCAGGCGCGCAGATTGGGGTGGCGGCCGAGCAGGGTCTCGACGGCCGCCCGCAGCCGCGGCGGGTCCGCCTGCCCATCGACGGCGAACCTGGCCTGGACGACGTACGCGTCGTCGCCGCCGTACAGGGCGTGGAAGAGCAGGCCCTCCTGCGCCGGGGAGAGCGGCAGCACGTCGGCCAGCGCGCGGCTCACCAGTCGCCGTCCAGGTCCGCTTCGAGCGCCTCGACCTGGCTCTGCGTCAGCTCGACCAGCGGGAAGTCCGAGCTCGTCGCGCCGCCCTCGCCCGCCTGCCCGGCCAGCTCGGCGAGCGCGCGGGACCAGAGCCCGGCCAGCTCGTCGGCGCGTTCCGTGCTGATCGCGTCGGCGGCGTAGGACCAGCTCGCCACCAGCCGGGCGCCGTCCTGTTCCGGCTGGGCGACGGCGTCCAGCTCCACCGCGTAC
Source organism: Nonomuraea diastatica (assembly GCF_004349015.1). Lineage (NCBI taxonomy): Bacteria > Bacillati > Actinomycetota > Actinomycetes > Streptosporangiales > Streptosporangiaceae > Nonomuraea > Nonomuraea diastatica. The sequence continues at coordinate 6,165 of NZ_SMKP01000237.1, read as the reverse complement.
GCCATCGGCGCCTCCGGCATGCCGGCCAGCTCCCCGTCGAACCTGCCCAGGTAGTTGAGGCGCAGGTCGGCGGCGGGCAGGGCGGCGAGCCTCGGCGCGGTGTCCCGGTTGAGGTGGCGCAGCAGCCCGTAGCCGAGCCCGCCCGACGGGATGGCGCGCAGCCGTTCCTTGATCCGCTTGAGCGCGGCGGCGGGCTCCCCCGAGGCGTCCAGCCGCACCGGGTGCTGGGTGGTGAACCAGCCGACGGTGGTGGAGACGTCGGAGTCGCCGGTGAAAGCATCCCGGCCGTGCCCCTCGACGTCGACGAGCACCTCCGTGCCGCCGCGCCAGCGCGTCACGGCGATGGCGAGGGCGGTCAGCAGGACCTCGTCCGGACCGCAGCGGAAGGCGGCGGGCAGGTGGGTGAGGACCTGCTCGGTGAGGTCCGCGGGGAGCCGCCTGGTGAGGGTGGTGCGCGGGCCGCCACGTCCCTTCCACCCCGGGGGCAGGAGGGTCTCGCCGGCCGCCGTCTCCTCCCAGAAGGGCAGCTCCGCCACCCGCTCGGGACGCTCCGCCTCGGCGGCCAGCAGGCGCGCCCAGCGGGCGAACGACGTGCCCTGCGCCGGCCCGCCGGAGCCAGGCGACCGCAGCAGCGCCTCCAACTCGGGGCCGAGCAGGCGCCAGGAGACGCCGTCCACGGCGAAGTGGTGCGCGGTGACGACCAGCCGGTCCGGCTCGTGCCAGACGGCGGCCAGCATCCGCCCGCTTCCGGGATCGAGCGGCGGAACCGCGTCCGGCCGGGACGCGGCATGCCGCGGGTCCGCGCCGGGTGCGTCGCGCGCCGGATCGGACGGGGCCTGGCCCGGTCCGGCGGCCACGCGGCTGAGCGGGACCTCCGGCGCCTCCTCCGGGGGCAGGACCTCCAGCTCCCAGCCTTCGCTCGCGTGTGGGCTCGCGTGGCGCAGCAGGCGCGTGCGCAGTGCCGCGTGCCTGACCGTCAGCGTGCGCAGCGCCGCCCTGATCCGCTCCTCGTCCACCCCTGCTGGCACGGGCACGGCCAGCGACTGCGTGAACGTGCCGAGCGGGCCTCCGTGCTCGCGCCACCAGTGCATGATCGGCGTGATCGGGAACCGGCCGGCGGGGGAGTCGGTGACGGTGCGCGTGCTGGCCCGGGCGACGGCCGCCAGCGCGGCCGGGGTCCTGGCGGCGAACACCTCGCGCGGCGTGAGCCCGAGGCCCTCCGTCCTGGCCCGGCTGACGAGCTGGATCGCCGTGATGCTGTCGCCGCCCATCCGGAAGAAGTCGTCCTCCGCCCCCACCCCGGGCACTCCGAGCAACTCGGCGAAGAGCGCGCAGAGCGTCGCCTCACGGTCAGTGGCCGGTTCGCGCGACGGACGCCCGGAGAGCCCCGCCACGGGCGGCGCGGGCAGCGCGGCCCGGTCCAGCTTGCCCTGCGGCGTGAGCGGCAGCGCGTCCAGCACCACCAGGTCGCTCGGCACCATCGGCGCGGGCAGCGCCGCCACGGCCCGGGCCAGGACGTCCGCGGTGTCGCACGAGCGGCCCTCGCGGGGCACGAGATAGCCGACCAGGCGGCCGTCGCGCGGCGCGACGGCCGCCCCGGCGACGGATTCGTGCCCGGCGAGCACCGCCTCGACCTCGGCCGGCTCGATCCGGTTGCCGCGTACCTTCACCTGGTCGTCAGCCCGGCCCAGGAACTGCACCTGGCCGTCGGCGCGCAGGTGCGCCAGATCCCCGGTGCGGTACATGCGCTCACCTGGCGGGCCGTACGGGTCCGCGACGAACCGCTCGGCGGTCAGCCCCGGCCGGCCGAGGTAGCCCCGGGCCACGCCGGGGCCCGCGACGTACAGTTCGCCGGGCACCCCCACGGGCACCGGCCGCAGCCGGGCGTCCAGGACGTACAGGCGCTGGCCGGCGAGGGGGCGGCCGATCGGGGGGAGGCCGCCGCCAGGGGTGAGCGGGTCGCTGACGCTGGCGGCGACCGTGGTCTCCGTCGGCCCGTACGCGTTCCAGAACCGTACGCCCGCCCACGCCGACACCAGCTCCGCCGGGCACACGTCGGCGCCCGAAGCCAGTCCCCGCAGGTCGGGGTAGTCGCCGGGTGGCACGGTCGCCAGCACCGCCGGCGGGACCAGCGCGAACGTGACCCGCCGCTCCCGCAACACGTGGCCCAGGTCCGCACCGATCAGTGGTCCCGAGGGCGGGACGACGAGCGTGCCGCCCGAGCCGAACGCCATGCACAGCTCGGCCACCGAGATGTCGAAGGCCGGCGCGCCCAGCTGCAGCACGCGGCTGCCGGCGTCCAGCCCGAACGCGGTCACCAGGGTGCGGGTCAGGCTCGCGACGCCCGCGTGGCCCACCACGACACCCTTGGGGCGGCCGGTGGAGCCGGAGGTGTACATCACCCAGGCCGCGTCGTGCGGCCGGATGGCAGGCGTCGGCCCGCCCGGCGCGGACGCCGTCGGGGACAGGCGCTCGATCGCCAGTCCCGGCAGCACGCCCGGCTCGGCGACCAGCAGCCTCGCGCCCGCGTCCTCGATCTGGTACGCGAGCCGTTCGAGCGGATGGTCGAGGTCGAGCGGCAGGTACGCGGCCCCCGCCCGCTGCACCGCCAGGATCGCCACCACCAGGTCCACCGAACGGCCGAGCGCCAGCGCCACCACCTGCTCGGGCCCCGCCCCGCGCTCGCGCAGCACGCCCGCCAGGCCGTCGGCCCGCTCCAGCAGCTCCCGGTAGCTGAGCCGCTCGCCGTCCGACTCGACGGCGACCGCGTCGGGCGTGCGCGCCGCCTGCCCGGTCGCCAGCTCGGGCAGGCTCGTGAACGGCGACTCCACACCGGTGCCGCCCGTTGTGCCGCCCGTTGTGCCGCCCGTTGTGCCGCCCGTTGTGCCGTCCGTGCTGGCTCCGGCGGGGTGCGCAGGGGACAGCGGGAGCTCGCCGGGCGGCACCAGGCCGGCCGCCGCCACCGGCGCGTCCGGCTCGGCCACCAGCGAGCCGAGCAGCGTCGTGAACGCCTCCGCCCAGGCCCGGACGACCTCGGGCGCGTACAGGTCGGTGCGGACCTCCAGGCTCGCCTCGAACCCGTCGTCGGAGTCGCGCACGATCCCGATCAGGTCGTGCTCCCCGCCGGTGTGCACCCGCTCGGGATCGGCGATCTCCCGCAGCCGGGCCACGCTCTCCTGGCGCGGCAGGTGCATGAACACCCACTGGAACAACGGCGACCGCCCGGCCACCCGCACGGGGTCGACCGCCCGCACGATCCTGCCCACGGGGACGTCGGCGTGCGCCAGCACCTCGGGGAAGCCGGCGGTGAAACCCGACAACAACTGCGCGAACGTGGTGTCCGCGCCGAAGTGCCAGCGGATCGGGACGGAGTTCATGACGTAGCCGATGACGCGGTCCAGGCCCTTGGCGGACCTGTTGGCCACGGGGGTGCCCGTGATCAGGTCGCGCTCGCCGGTCATCCGGTGCGCGAACACCGCGAACGCCGTCATCAGCACCCCGTACACGGTGGCGCCGCGCTCCCTCGCCAGCGCGCGCACGGTCGCCTCGGTGTCCTGGCCGACGCGGAACACGATCTGCTCGACGCCGAACTCGCCGCCCTGGGAGGCCGAGCCGACGGTGAGCGGCCGGGGCGGGTCCGCCAGGTAGCGTCGCCACCAGGCGAGCTGGGCGTCGAACACCCCCGCCGCCTCCAGCTCACGCTGCCAGCCGGCGAAGTCGGCGTACTGGATCACGGGGCGGCGCAGGCGCTGCCCGGCCCGGTCCGGGGTGCGGTCGCGCACGGCGCGGAAGGCCTCGGCCAGCTCGCCGTGCAGCACGTCGAACGACCACCAGTCGGTCGCGATGTGGTGCAGCGCCAGCACCAGCGTGGAGCGCGTGTCGTCCACGGTGATGAACCGGCCTCTGATCAGCCGCCCGCCGTCGAGGTCGAACGTACGGCGGCTGAACGCGTGCAGCGCCTCCCGCAGGCCGACGCCCGTGCCGCGCAGGTCCAGCCGCTCCAGCTCGAACGGCTCCGCCGGCGGGAACTCCACCCGCAGGTCGCCCACCTCGCCCTTGATCCGCATGCGCAGGCTGTCGTGGTTGTCCTGCACGATGGTCAGCGCCGCCTCCAGGTCGGCGGGGTCCACGGGGCCGTCGAAGTGGTACGAGCAGCACAGGTTGAGCGCCGCCGTGTCCGGATAGAGCGACTCGAACACCCACAGATCCTCCTGCGCCGGGCTGAGCCGCACCGGCACGGAGGGGTCGCGCGGGGGCACCACGTCGGGGATCGCCTCCAGCCTGCCCGCCGCGACGAGCCGCCGCAGCAGCTCCACCCGGCGCTCCCCGTCGAGCGCGGCGAACCGCTCCGCGCTGCTGCCCCGTGACGCGGGTCTCGCGTGTCCCCCTGCCGATGTCACATGTCCTCCCGCAGCTCAGCGAGCCGTTCCAGCCCGGCCAGCACCTCGTCCACACCGAGCCCGAAGTCGACGAAGCAGGCCACCTCATCGCAGCCCAGGTCGGCCAGGTCCGCCAGGCTCTTGCGGCACGTCTCGGCGGAGCCGAGCAGGCTGCCCCAGGTCAGATAGCGCTGGAAGGCGAACGCGGCGAGCGTGCCGAGCTGCTCGTCGCTCAGCGCCGCCGCCCGGCCCGCGCCGCCCTTGTTCGCCGCGGTCTGCGCCACGTACGACCTGAGGTAGTCCTTGAGCGGGCCGCCCGCCCGTTCCCTGGCGTGCTCGTCCGTCTCGCCCACGTAGGTGTGGGCCATGAGCGTGACGGTGCCCCTGGGCGGGGAGCCGGGCTGCTCGGGGGCCTGGTCGTAGGCGTCCCGGTAGCCGCGGATCTTCCCGGCCAGCTCCTCGCGGGTCTGGCCGATGGTGGCGCCGAGGATGTTCGTCCGCATCCGTCCGGCCGCCTCCCACGTCGCGGGGCTGCCCGAGGTCGTGGTCCACAGCGGCAGGTGGCCGGAGTACGGGCGCGGTTGCGACGTCACCGTCACCGGCTCGCCCGCGCCGTCGGTGAACTCCACCGCCTCGCCCGCCCACAACCGCCGCAGCAGGGTGAGGTCGCGGAAGGCGCGCTCCCTGCGGTCCTCGTACGCGCCGGGGGCGAGCACGAAGTCCTTCGAGTGCCAGCCGGTCGCCACTGAGACCCCGGCCCGGCCGCGCGACAGGTTGTCGACGACGGCCCAGTCCTCGGCGACGCGCAGCGGGTGGTGCAGCGGGAGCACGAGGCTGCCCGCCCGCACGTGGATGCGTTCCGTGGCCACGGCCAGGGCGGCGCTGAGCAGAGCCGGGTTGGGGAAGACCTGCCCGACCTGCTGGAAGTGCCGTTCGGGGGTCCAGACGGCGGTGAAGCCGAGCCAGTCGGCGGCCTTCGTGATCGCCAGGATGTCATCGTATTTCGTGGCGTGGCCGACGGTGCTCGCGTCGTCCGCGCCGAAGAACATCACGCTGAGGTCCATCAGAGCCTCCTGAGGGGACCGTCGCCTTCAGGCGATGGGGAATCGGGAGCGGAAGGGCCGCCATGGCCTGCGTGCAGTGGCGGAACCTCAGACATTGCCGCCACCTCCGGATAGATCGAGCTTGTGCTTTCGGGCATCGGTCAGGGCTCGGCCGTCGTCTCCCGCGCAAGCGGGGCGAGAAGCCGCTCCCTTCAGGGAGCGGAAAAGTCACGGTGGCGCTCCTCCTCACGGACGGGTGCGCGGGATTCTGGGCAGGCGGGGGATGTCCGGCTCCGGGGAAGCGGTCAGTTCGGTGGCCAGCTCGGCGACGGTGGGGGCGTTGAAGAGGTGGCCGGCGGTGGCGGGCAGACCCTGAGCCGCGAGGCGCGCGGCAACCCGTACGGCCTGCAGCGAATTGCCGCCCAGCGCGAAGAACCCGTCGTCGAGGCCGATCCGCGCGACGCCGAGCACGTCCGTCCACACCGCCGCGATCCGCCGCTCCACCTCCGTACGCGGCATCCGCGCCCGCCCACCGGCCGGCACCGGATCGTTTCCCGAGACCACGTCGGCTCCTGAGCCCCGTCCGGTTCCGGGGCCCAGGTCGATGCCCGAGCCTGGTCCGGCTCCCGAGTCAGCGGCTCCTGAGTCAGCGGCTTTCGAGGCCGGAGCGGCGCCCCAGACCGGTTCGGCTTGTGAGAGGGGGGGACCGGGTTCGATGGCCGGGGCGGGTGCCGATGGGGAGG